>DATLHP010000047.1:0-3504 GCA_035539835.1 Bdellovibrionales bacterium | reverse complement strand
GCGGCCGACGATGCCAGCAATAAAACCCTGCGGTTTTTCATCAGGTGCCATAAACCATTTCGTAACGGAATCTTGAAAGAGACTCTGAATTCGCTCAGGCGCACTCAAAAAGTCCATCGCATGCTTCGTCGGTGGAGTATCAAGAATGACAAGATCAAAACGATCCGATTCTGAGCCTTGAAGAAGACGCTCAAGAGCCGTGAACTCTTGCGCTCCAGACAGCGTTGTCGACATTTGCTGGTACAATCGATTGCGCATGATGCGCGCAACGACATCGGCCTCTTTCGAGTGCGTACGAATGAAGTCGTCGAAAATCGCTTTCGAATCGATGACCGCCGCATGCAGACTGCCCTTCACGTCGGCCAACGGCACCTGACGTTCACCACCAGACACGCCGCCAGCGTCCTCGAGTCCAAGGGCGGTTGCCAAACGCTTCGCCGGATCCACTGTCAGCACCAAAACTCGACGACCCAGCTGTGCACCACGCATCGCCAAAGCCGACGATACAGTTGTCTTGCCGACACCACCGCTACCGACACAAACCAGCACGCGATTGTTTTTCAGGACCGAATCTAGCGAAGTCGTAATGATTCTCCCGTTTGCGAAACAAGTTTCTGCGGATCGGATTCAAAAATCATAGGGACACGATTGAGTTCATCATCGATCGTCTTCAAAAGTTCGAGGTACCGCTTTTGCCGCCGATCAACACCGACCAAATAATCTGTGAATTCTCGCAGCGGATTGCGGGCTTCATTTTCGTGTAAGCGACTTAGCTCCGCTTCGGAAACTGGCATTTCGAGAACTTTGTTAGCGACGATGCGAGGATGAACGCCGAGCTGCGATCGGAGATTTTTTGCAAACTCGAGCGTCTCAGTGACTGGAAGTTCTTCTAAGAGGGACACAATACAAAAAGCGCTCAAGTTTTCGTTGCGAAGAATTTCATCCATTTCGCGGCTATGATGTCCCATAGGACCGACGCCAATAGCCTCTCGCATTCCTTTAGGAGACATGAACAGCGCTTCGGCATGGCCTGTGGCGTAGCAATCAACGACGATCGAGTCGTAGCTGAGAGGTGGGCCCACTTTTCTCAACCCGCTTGTGATTTTTCCCACGAGGGCGATTTCAGCGAGGCCGGGCGCAACACCGATCAACGCCTTCATCACTTTGTTTTCAAAGAATAGATTCACGATGCGCTCAATTCGCAGATAATGGAGCACATATTCGCGAAGGCAGGTTTCGCCGCTCCAAAGAGCGAGATCGAAGCCGTCTTTATGCCGAATGGGCTCGTGACCCACCGCAGGTAGGCCCCAGAAATCCCGGTAATAGCTGATTTCTCCGAGCTCCGCGAGAAGCACTTTCCGGCCCTGGGATGCTAAGTTTTTCGCGATTCCGGCCGCGACCAATGACTTTCCGACTCCGCCTTTACCAGAAACGAAGATTATCGGTCGTTGATACCAAGCCAAACCTCCCTTTCCTTGCAAACAGAGCCTCTTTCTTTTAGGTTTCTGATTCTTTATTTGGAGGACATTTTCCCAATGGTTAAGTCGAACCTCGAGTCCATTTCTCCCCTTGAACGCAAACTCAATATTGAAGTTCCAGCTTCTGAAGTACAAGCCGCATTTGAGCGCGCCATCGAGGGCATTCAACGCCACGTCGCGATCAAAGGTTTCCGCAAAGGGAAGGCTCCAATCTCGACTGTAAAATCAATCTATGGCGACCGCGTAAAACAAGATGTCGCTCAAGACATCATTCAGACCCATTACGCAACAGCTTTGAAAGAGCACTCTCTCGATCCGATCAGCTACCCAGCGATCGAATTCGACGCGATCGAGCTCGACAAGAATTTCGCATTCACTGCTGAATTCGAAGTACGCCCTGAAGTGAAGTTGAAGCAAGTCGAAGGCCTTCAAGTGAAGCGCGAGAAATTCGAAGTGAACGATGATCTCGTTAACACGACGATCGAAGACATTCGCAAAGCTCGCGCAGAAACAGGACCGATGCTTGAAGATCGCGCCGCTCAAAACGGTGACGTCGCTGTGATCGACTTCAAAGGCTTCGTTGACGGCAAAGAGCTCGATAACGGCGCGGCAGAAGGCCACGAACTCGAACTCGGTTCGAATTCATTCATCCCTGGCTTCGAAGAAGGTATCGTCGGCATGCGCGTCGGTGGCAACACACGCGTTAAAATCGCCTTCCCGGCTCAGTATCACGTCGCTGAACTTGCTGGAAAGCCGGTTGAGTTCGACGTCGTATTGAAAGGTCTCAAGAAAAAAACATTGCCGGAATTGAACGATGAGTTCGCAAAATCCGTCGGCAATTACGAAAACATGGAAGCGTTGAAAACTGCGATCCGCGAAGACTTCGAAAAACGTGAGAGTAAGCGAATTGCTGATGATCTGAAGAACCGCATCATGAAGGTTCTCGTCGATCGCAATCCGGTTGAAGTTCCAAAGGCACTTCTTGTTGATCAAAAGAAAGCTCTTGTCGATGACTTCAAAAATCGTCTGCAACAACAAGGCATGGGCGATTCTCAGTACGACGAGTACAAAGACAAATGGAACGCTGATTTCGAACAAACGGCTTCATACATGATCCAGTCGAGCTTCTTGGTCGACAAGATCGCAGCTGATCAGAGCTTCCGTGCGACGCCAGCAGACGTGGAAGCGAAACTCAAAGAGTACGCTCAACAAACTGGGATCGAGTTCGCTCGTATTCAAGAATTCTACGGAGATCAGGATAAGAAGGCTCGCCTCGCTTACCAAATCACCGAAGAGAAAGTTCTCGATTTCTTGATTTCGAAAGCGAAGATCCAAGACGTTTCGAAAGAAGAAATCCAAAAAGAAGACGCTAAGGAAGCGTAATGAAGTCGCTGGGCGCCCCAGCAACTGGTGGAGTCAGATTCGCCCCGTCACCGACGGGGCGTTTTCATATTGGCAACCTGCGAACGGCATGGATCTCCTACAAACTCTCTCGCCAATTACAACTTCCATGGATCGTTCGATTCGAAGACATCGATCGTCCTCGTGTTTTAGCCGGCGCACAAGAGCAGCAACTGGCAGATATGAGAGCGCTTGGTCTGGTTCCTGATCAAGTTCTCGTACAGAGTGACTTTGAAGAACGCCATTGGCAGCTTCTCATCCGCGCCATCGAAGACGGAGTCATCTATCCTTGCGACTGTTCTCGAAAAGAAGTTCAGCAAGCTCTCTCAGGGCTCGCATCAGCCCCGCATGCAGAACTTGCGGCATACTCAGGACACTGTCGACCACTCTCTCGTCGCGAATTGAAATCCGTTGATTCGATCGCCTGGCGTTTTCGCATGCCTCTGGAATCAGGTATCCAGGATTTCATTGTCGCCCGTACGTCGCCGCAGCTTTCAGAAAACGGAGCATCCGATCGCGCGAGTTTCACGCCGTCTTACCATTGGGCTTGCGCCATTGACGATTTCGACGGTCGCTACGACTGGATCGTACGCTCAAGCGATCTTGCCCACGCACTGCCACTCCA
>DATLHP010000046.1:0-5261 GCA_035539835.1 Bdellovibrionales bacterium | reverse complement strand
GTTGGCGGAGCGGGACGTTTTTCAATCGATCTATCGATGTGGCGTAAACGCCAACGTCCCGTAACAACGTATTAGTTTTCGACCGCCATGAGCCTGCGACCAACTGGAATTGCGAGCAAGCTCATCACGATCGCAAAGTAGCCTGCCCAATTGTAATTCAAGAGTTGGCCTGAAGCGCCGAGCTGAACGATGAAACCGGCAATCAAAGATGCAATCGCTTGTGAGAGCGATTGCACGGCCGTATTGACGCTCATGAAACTTCCACGGGTTTCAGGTCGAACGGTTGCCGTTACCAGCGCCATTGACGGAATGAAGCGCGCATTTCCAACGACAAAGAAGATCGTCGTGATCACAAGTGCAATCGCGACCGGCATCGGCCATAGATTCGTGATTAAAATCTGAGGAATTATCAACAGAAGCGAAGCGATTGTGAAAACGATCTTCTTTCCTCTGCGATCGGCAATGCGGCCGACGAGAGGGGATGTGAAAATCGTCATTCCGCCGCCGAAGAGGTACATGAGCGGAAGCTGATCTTCTCGCATTCCACCGTTTGCGACCATCGCTTGGGCAACAAACGGAATGAGAATGAATTGACTCAACATCAGCAAAGACGTGAAGCAAAGGGCGCGAACTTGGTTCTTGTCTCTGCCAACGCGCGCGAGAACCTCAACCGGCGGAACACTTTGAATGTTTTCGTTGATATGTCCGGTCATGTTTGGAATGCGGTACCAGATCATCAGCATGTTGAGTAACGCGATACCAGCAACGAAAAAGAATGGAGCATGCCACGAGAAAACGGACGCGAGGTAAAGTCCGAACGGCACACCTGCGACCGACGCAACCGAAAACGATGCCATCAAGATGCCCATTGCCTCGCCTCGACGCACCATTGGAATCGTATCGCCGACAATGGACAAGATCAGGGCTCCCATGATGCCGCCGAAAATTCCGGCGACGGCGCGAGCAACGAGAAGAATCGGGTAGCTTGGTGCCAGAGCGCAACCGAGAGTTCCCGCTGCGAATCCAACGTACAGAACGAGCAGAGCTTTCTTACGATCGAATTTGTCGAGGAAGAATGCGCCTAAGAATCCGCTGACACCGGCGGCAAACGTGTAAACCGACACGATGAAGCCGAATTGTTGCGGGTTGATTTCGAAAATCCGCATCAACTGTGGACCCAAAGGCATCAAGATCATGAAGTCCATGATGTGTGTGAACTGCACCATGGCGAGAACGAGGACGAAAATTCTTTCTGCGCGACTCACTCTAAAAACCGTCGGATCTTTTCCGCTGCTTGATGGATTTCGCTGAGGCCATCGAGATGTCCGCCATCGCCTTTGATAGAGAAACGTTCGACTTGAAGCCCGAGTTCTATGAGCTCTCGTGCTCCATCCTCAGCATAAGCAGGGTACATCAAAAGATCTGATTCGGCTTCAACGATCAGAAAGCGTGCACGAATCTTTTGTTTTCTTTCTCGGACTGAAAACATCTGGACGGCGCGACAAATACGCAGAAATGAATTGGCATCAGCTTGAAGCGCTCTGCCCTTTGCTGTTTCGTGCAGGGTCGACTCAATTGAAAACGTGTGGTCTAGGCTATCGATAGGATTTTGATTCGTGTCGGTCCAGCGTCGTTGAAAGAGTCGTTTCGCCCATGCGTGATGAAGCGCATTCAAGGTCACGAGTTTGAACGCCTCAGTGAGCCCGTGCGTGGGTTCCTGTTGGCCATAGTACTCGCCATCGTTGAAGTGTCTGTCGAGACGAATCGGCGCGCCCCAGGTATTCAAAACAGCCACGAGATAGGCGTCAGTAGCAAGACTGGCGGGAATCGCACTGATCACTCGATCGGTGAATTCTGGAAAGCGAGCCGACCACTCCATGGCCTGAAGTGATCCGAGAGAGGGCCCTGCCACCGCGTGGAGTTTTTGAATACCGAGCATGTCGCAAAGCAGTTTCTGTGTGTTGACGAAGTCGCCGACGCTGACGATCGGAAACGACGAACCCCAAGGTCTTCCGGTTTCTGGATTGACCGTTGCTGGTCCAGTCGTAACGACGTGAGGAAGTTTCGTGTTCACGTTGCTTAAGACATCCATGCTGAACACGAAATACTTGTCTGTATCGATGGCTTTGCCAGGCCCAATGATCGAATGCCAGTAGCCTGGCTCTGGATCGCTTTCATGATAGCGGCCGGCCGCGTGCGATGTTCCAGAGAAGTAATGGCAGATCAGTACGGCATTGGTCTTCGCAGCGTTGAGCTGCCCATAAGTTTCGTAACCCAGCTCAACGCCGCGAAGAACGGTTCCGTTCTCTAGGGTAAACGAGGGTATTTTAAAGACCTTTTTCGCAACGATCACGATGCCTTGACTCTCGGTAAGGAATTAAGCCAGAACCTAGGCCGAATCCCCACCAAACTCAAGTTTGACAATGCAAAGAGGAGATCAAGTGGCGACGGGAACACTCAAAGGGAAATCGGCCATCGTCACAGGCTCTACCAGCGGTATCGGCCTTGGAATCGCTCAGGCATTCGCAAAAGAGGGAATGAACCTAACTCTGAATGGTTTTGGTGATCGCACCCAGATCGATCAGCTGGTGAAAAGTTTGAGCACCGAGTTCGGAGTGAAGGTTGAGTACTCGTCGGCTGACATGAGCAAGCCTACTGAGATTCGCGAGATGGTTCGTCGGCACGAGACTCTCTTTGGTCAGGTCGACGTTCTGGTTAACAATGCTGGCATTCAAAATGTTGCGCCCGTTGATGAGTTCCCAGAAGAAAAGTGGGATGCGATTTTGGCCATCAATCTTTCTTCGAACTTCCACACCGTCAAAGCAGCACTTCCCGGAATGAAAAAAGCGGGTTGGGGACGCATCATCAACGTCGCCTCGGTTCACGGTTTGGTGGCATCGCCTTACAAGTCGGCTTATGTCGCTGCCAAACACGGCGTTCTCGGTTTCACAAAGTCGATCGCCCTCGAACTCGCGGATACAAATATTACGGCCAACGCGATTTGCCCAGGCTACGTTCGAACACCGCTTGTTGAAAATCAGATCGAAGGCCAAGCGGCAGCTCACAAGCTTCCGCGTGAGCAAGTGATTCGCGAAGTGATCCTTGCGGCACAACCCAAAAAACAGTTCATCGAAGTCGAGCAGCTCGGCGCTATGGCCGTTTACCTCTGCAGTTCCGCAGCAGACCCAATCACCGGCACATCATTCACAATCGACGGCGGCTGGACAGCCCGATAACCAGGGGGTACGCCGCTCCCGATGGTAGCAAAGGTGCGTCTAACGCACCTTTGCTACCATCGGGAGCGGCGTACCTTTAGGCTTTTCTTCGAGGTGGTTATGTCGCGCTTTTCTTTGTTTTTAGCTGCTTTGATTTTTTCCGTTTCCGCTCAGGCGGAGATTCGGCCGATTTTCATTCCAGGAAAACTTGCGACACTGATTTGGCAGGGAGTTTCTGCGATGGGCGGAATCGATCCTGAACCGCGTGAGTTTTTTGATGCACTCGCGATTCCAGAGCAAGAGCAGTCGGGTGGAAAAGCGAAAGGTCTCAAGACCGAAGCTAAAGATTTTGTTCTGGCATGCGGAACAAAGGGTATGACGAAAGAAAACGTCATTTGCAGCGTGAATTTCAAACCAAGTGATCGCACGAAAATCGACTACAAGAAGCAGACCGCTGAAATCGAAGTGACTGGTCCAGAGGCTGCGCTTCTTTATGCTCAATGTGCGGGAAATGATGCGACCGAGCCATTCGTTTTCGAGACACAAAACGGATGGATTCAAATCGAATCGACAGCCGATCGCTTTTACTTCCGATTTGCGAAGTAAATCCATACGTAGGTCCTGATCAAGTTACTGTGTTTTTCCGACGATATAGATCCTCGGGAGATATCGATGAGCACAGTGAAAATCTTCAAGAAGGGTGAAGTCCTCTTCAAAGAGGGCGACAAAGTCTCGAACGTTTTCTTGATTCAATCAGGATCCGTGAGTCTTCACCTGACGCGACAGAAACAGCAAATCGATCTCTGCGTTCTTGGCAGCAACACGATTGCCGGAGAGCATGCTCTCGCCGGAATTTTAACTCATCCGCATTCTGCTGTTTGCATGATGGAAACGAAAGCAATCGAACTTCCGGTTGAAGCCGTCAGAGTTCAGGTTGAAGGCGGAACCCAATTGGTGAAGTTTCTCACCAAGGGCATGTCTGACAAATTGAAGATCGTCATGAAAGAGCTTCAGTCGATGAAGCTCGAGCGCGACAACACTCCGTGCCCTGCCGATCAAACTGCAAAAATTTTCGGAGCCCTTTTCCATGTCGTTCGCAGTAAAGGCGAGACGAAGACCGAAGGGACGATCACGGCGAGTTGGCCACTCGTGAAGCAATACGCTCAGCGTGTATTCCTTGAATCGCCGAAGCGTCTCGAACAAGCCGCCAATGTTTTCGTAAAACTCGGTGTAGCAAAGTACGAATGGGTGAAGAACGAAGAAGATCCTGAAGCACCAGAAGAGATCGGGTTCATTCACTTTACGGATCTTGCTTTGGTGGAGCAGTTCTTCGAATTCTTCCAATACTACTATTTCAAAGGCGGAAAGACCGAGCTTTTGAAAACTGACGAGCGCGTGATGCAAATTACGGCGACTCTTCTCGAAGCGGCTCAGGGTGAACAGCTTGATCGTCATGGTGCTGCACGATTGGAATACTCGAAAGTTCTCGAGAAATTCAAATCAGCAATGAGCCTACAACTGAATAACGATCACTTTGCATTGATCGAGCAAAAGGGTCTCTTCGTCAAACGTCAGTCGACGGACACAGGGATAGTCCTGCATTTCGACTATCGCGAGTTCGACAACACTCTAAAGGTTTGGCGCGTTCTTCGTGAAGTTGAGCGCTGGAACGAAAAGGGATCTGTTGATCCTAACGAAGCGATTGTCGATTCACGCAAGGTGCACAAGGCTGGGCCTGAATGCGCTCAATGCCATGCGCCCTATGAGGGAACGCCTAAGTTTTGCTCTGAGTGCGGAGCGAAGATCTCTCAGGCTGCCTAATTTCGCCTATCTGCTAAACGACGCGGCGACTTCGAAATGTCGGCTTTGCGGAAATTGGTCGACGATGACCGCGTCTTCCATTTTGTATCCCATCTCGATCAATCGTTTTGCGTCGGCTGCGAAGCTCTCGGCGAAACAAGAAACGTAGATAAATGATTTTGGCCGTTTGTTGGGTTCCGTTTTTTCTAACGGGTCTAAGAACTTCATCAGACCTGATCTCGGTGG
>DATLHP010000045.1:0-2655 GCA_035539835.1 Bdellovibrionales bacterium | reverse complement strand
TCGAGTCGTGCGTCGATCCCGACTTCGGATTCGAGCTGCTCGAGCGACTTTAAATTTCTGCGCGTGTACTTCACATCTGCTTTTTCGGCGTGCTCGGGATGCTTGAAGCGAACGTGCAGTTCCTCTGCATCGAGTTTTTTTGCGAATTCAGTGAGTGACTTGTGTGATGTCGCTATTTGTTCGACGAGTGTTTTTACTTCCGCTTCGTCGTGAGCATGGCGCTTTGCTTCGATCAGGTGTTTGACTTCAGCTTCGCCATCTTTCACGCGTTGGCGCAGCGTCGCTAGCTTGCTTTCATGCTCGCCCCAAGTTCCCGCATGCGCGTTCGACACCATCATAATGATGGCGGCGATGAGCGAGAATTTAAGAGCTTGTGATCGCATATTGCTCCCAGCGGATCTTTACCGGCAGCCGTTTAATGCGATGAATGATGATCGTCGCTTTGACCGGCGCCAGATTCTCGATGACCAGGTTTCCCTTGTCCAAACGGGCTAGTAAGCCGTCTGGATCCCAGCCGAATCGAGAGTCCTCTAGAGCTTCTCGTATAGATTCACGTATTTCTTTAGTGTCGATTCCCGAAATGAGAATGCGGAAAAGCAATGGGCCGTTCTGACCCGAAGAGATCTCAGAATTCGCGAAATCACTTAAGCCGAGTGGATCATCGGCAGGACCAAGGTCTGGAAGCGGCTCAACCGCAGTGCCTTCGACAATCGAAATCGACGGCTGAGACGGCGCGATGTCTACCGGTAAATCTTCTTCTGCACTGATGCCCATTTGAAATTCGATCGGCGCGAATTCAGGCTCGGGCGCCTCAAGAGATTCAAAACTGTCGTTGGGATCTTCGAAGAGCGGACTTTCAGATTCGATGACAACCGAAGGCTCGGGTTCTGGCGAGCTGATGATGGCATTTCCATCCATGTCGACGAACGCAAAGACTCCGCAGCCTGGGCATTGGGTCATTCCGTAATCGTCTTTCAGGGACGTGCCGCATTGCGGGCACTGAGCTGCCATCACCAATCCTTAGAAAAGTTTCTTCTTTTTCTTTTCATCGCGTCTGCGATCAGCACGCGATCCGCCCCCACCACCGCGCGGATCCGGATCACTATCCGGTCCCGAGAAAGTGAGGCGCTGACGCTGCTTCGGCTTTAATGCTTCAAGTTGTTCTTCGGCCTCGTCGTAATCTGCCTCAGCACCACCGTCTCCGCGATTCTGTGCAAGCGGCGCTGCTTCGCCAGGCTGTTGAACGACGAGCTGAATACGGAACAACTTTTCGAGAGTTTCTGACTTCACGAGGAAGTTCATCTCTTCGAACATCGAGAACGCTTCTTTTTTGTATTCGATCAGTGGGTCTTTTTGCGCATAAGCGCGAAGGTTGATCCACTCACGCAATTGATCCACGCGCTGAAGATGCTCTTTCCAACGCTGGTCAATCGCCTGAAGGAGCAACATCTTCTGCACTTGGCCGAGGTGCGGTCCAAGGTGGCGCTTCTGCGCTTCGAATGCGGCACTCACCGCTTCTTTCACTTTCTCTTCGAGATCGGACGCACTGACGTTTTTGCCAAAAGACGCGACGTCGAGTTGCGCGTTGAATTGCTGCTGAATCGCAACGGCAAGACCTTCGAGGTTCCATGCTTCGCGACGAGCGCCCTCTGGCGCATAGAGATCAAGAATACGCGAAGTCACATCGCCGAGCATGTCGCGAATGATTTGATCGACACCTTCGCCACCAAGAACATCACGACGAAGTCCGTAGATCACCTGGCGCTGCTTGTTCATGACATCGTCATACTCGAGAAGATGCTTACGAATATCGAAGTTATGACCTTCGACTCTGCGCTGAGCGCCTTCGATCGAACGTGTCACCATTCCGGCTGTGATCGGCTCGTGGTCTTCAACTTTCAACGCAGTCATGATTTTCTGAATGCGCTCTCCGTTGAACTTACGCATGAGATCGTCATCGAGCGAAAGGTAGAACTTCGATGCTCCCGGGTCACCCTGACGACCCGAACGACCGCGAAGCTGGTTATCGATACGACGTGACTCGTGGCGCTCGGTACCGATGATGTATAGACCGCCGGCCGCGATGACTTCTTGTTTTTCTGATTCAGTCTGCGCGCGGAATTTATCGTGCGCTTGTTTGTACTCTTCAGATTCGATGTCGGCGTTGATCTGCTTTGCCATCGATTCTGGGTTACCGCCGAGAACGATATCGGTTCCGCGACCGGCCATGTTGGTAGCGATCGTGACCGCACCTTTTCGTCCAGCTTGAGAAACGATTTCGGCTTCTTTTTCGTGATGTTTCGCGTTCAGAACCTTGTGTGGAACGCCGAATTTCTGCAAGTGACGAGCGATTGCTTCAGAGCGTTCGATCGAAACAGTACCGACGAGAACAGGCTGTCCTTTTTTCTGGCACTCACGAATGTCTTCGACGATCGCATTGAATTTCGCGTTCGCGTTTTTATAAACGACGTCTTGGAAATCTTGACGCTGAATTGGACGGTTCGTCGGAATCACAGTGACGTCGAGATTGTAGATCTTCTTGAATTCGACCGCTTCTGTATCTGCAGTACCAGTCATGCCGGCAATTTTGCTGTACATACGGAAGTAATTTTGGAACGTGATCGTTGCGAGAGTTTGATTCTCGTTCTTCACTTC
>DATLHP010000044.1:0-6393 GCA_035539835.1 Bdellovibrionales bacterium | reverse complement strand
GGACCAGCATCTGGTATGAAGACAATCAATATCACACCAATCGGAACAGTTCGGTCGACCCGCAAAAAGGCTGAAGATGACAATTGGGATGCAGAGCAAGTTTACGTCGAGCTCGATCCGCAGCAATTTACTTCAGAAGCTTTGGCTGGGCTCGGTGACTTTTCTCATGTGGAAATACTATTTCACATGGATCAGGTTGATCCGTCTAAAATCGAAAAGACCGCGCGCCATCCGAGGAATAATACAGAATGGCCGAAAGTTGGAATCTTCGCCCAGCGAGGAAAGAACCGACCAAACCAAATAGGAACAACAGTTTGTCGAATCCTGAGAGTTGAGGGAGCGAAACTTCATGTCGAAGGACTGGATGCGATTGAAGGATCACCTGTTCTGGATATCAAACCTTGGGTACAAGAATTCGCTCCGCGAGGTTCAATCTTTCAACCTCAATGGATTTCTGAGTTGATGCGCCAATACTGGCATTCATAAATCACTGGCGTTGTTTTTTCTTTTTGAATTCACCTCCCCTGGGGGAGGTAATCTACCTTTTCCGGAAAAGGTGAATGCAGGCGGGGCCGAAGAGTTCGGCCCCTGTAGAGGTTTTGTTTTAGCGGATCAGGATTGAGTGGCGACGGATGTCTGTTGCGTAGTCGGGAGTCATGTAGATCATGTTTCCCATCCAATCGATCAATGCGGCTTTGAAAAACCAACGACCGGCAGCGAGATTGCCGATGTTCAAGCGTGGAACGGTAGGGACTTGACTGTCCATCGAGATAGGAACTTCGATTTGAAGTGATTGATTTGGATCGTTCACTTTGTCGAATCCTTGTTGAGCAAAAATAAAACGAATTTTTTGGACATCCCATGCCTGCGGAAAGCCAGGTTGAGATTCCAAGTTTCCATACGTCGCGCAACCAGGACCGCAGCCCATAACCGTGAAGTCGAAAAGAATATTCGGATCATCGCCGATGTCTTTCGTCGAAACTGTCACTGCCATTGAGTTGACTGAAAAAAGAAGAGCAAGTGTCGCAATAATAAACTTCATTGATCTGACTCCTTGATGAGGAATCATCACATTACGTTGCCATTGGGATGGTCAATGGATTTTGTTACTCAACGATCTGGTAGTGCGCGCGGACATGTGCTTTTGGAGCGGCATCGAAATGCCACCATTCGTGGGGGAGTTGGATAAAGCCGCTGGCTTCCATTGCGTGACGTAGAATCAAGCGATTCGTGATGTGACGAGTGCTCAGAGTTCCATTCGCTAGAAACTCGTCTTCGCGTGATGGTTGCGAGGCATCCGAAAATTCGTCGAAGCCCGTTCCCATGTCGAGTGGAACACCTTTTTCATCAATAACTGTGAGATCGACGGCCATTCCAAAGTTGTGCATTGATCCTTTGTCGGGATCGGCGACGTATTTTTCTTGATGAGTGCCTTTGACTTTGTCCCACAGGATTCTTTGCACTGAGCGCGGACGAAGGGCGTCGTAGATCAAAAGGCGATAGCCGGGGTGTTCGCGTTGAATGATTTCGGCTGCGTGATCGAGTTTCTCTTTGGCTTCTCGGTGAAGGTAGGCGCGATTGAAATCGCGGTACATGTTCTCGCCGACGAAGTTATCAGTGCTGGCGTACTTCAAATCGATTTCGAAACGCGTATCCGGGACTATTTCTGCGAACTCAGATGATAGGTGCATGCGTCTATTGAATCATAGGCTTGATCGAGTGAGAATAGCGGAACGATGGAACTCGAAATCGAACAGAAATTTAGATGCCCATACTGTCACGAGAGAATCTCGATGCTTCTGGACCTTTCAGAAGATGGCGATCAAACCTACATCGAGGATTGCGAAGTTTGCTGCAAGCCCATTCAGCTGATGTATGAAGTCCAGAATCGCGAACTGGTTTTCTTCGAAGTCGAATCAGCACAATAAAAAAGGGAGCTCGAGAGCTCCCTTTTTGAAATTAGAAAATCGACCCGGAAGACTACGCGCTGAACTCAGCGAGCATTTTCACGATCGCGTCTTTTGGTTGGTTGCCAACCAAGCGACCGACTTCGCGGCCTTCTTTGAAGACGACGAGAGTTGGGATGCCGCGAACGCCGTATTTCGAAGCGGTTGCTCCGTTGGCATCGACATCGACTTTCACGATGCGAGCGCGGCCAGCCATTTCGCCGGCGATCTCTTCAAGCTTCGGAGCGAGAGCTTTACAAGGTCCGCACCAAGTCGCCCAGAAATCGACGAGAACAGGCTCCGAGCTCTTCAATACGTCATTCTCGAAAGCTGCTTCTGTTGTATCGATGATTCCGTTAGCCATAGGCCCTCCTGGGTTAGGTGCTTGCTCTAAAATT
This sequence comes from Bdellovibrionales bacterium, assembly GCA_035539835.1. Lineage (GTDB taxonomy): Bacteria > Bdellovibrionota > Bdellovibrionia > Bdellovibrionales > JAMPXM01 > DATLHP01. The sequence goes on along the minus strand of DATLHP010000044.1, from coordinate 4,049 downwards.
GTGTCCGAAACGGTTTCTGTCAATTGGAGTCGGCGAGATTCTTAAGATTGGCCCCCGCCAGGCGATGGACCGTCCACTCCTCCATTCGAGCTGCACCCAGGCGCTCATAAAACTCACGGGCGCGTACGTTCCAATCCAAGACCGACCATTCAAGTCGTCCACAGCCTCGTTCGACAGCGGTTTTTGCTAAGAATTGCAATAGCTTATGGCCGATTTTCTGACTTCGAAACTCAGGCTTTACGAAGAGGTCTTCAAGGTAGATTCCGGGCCGTCCCAAGAAGGTCGAGTAGGTCGTAAAGAAGAGGGCAAACCCGACCGGTTGGTTTTCGCCTTGAAGTTCAGCAATGACCACCTCGGCCGAGGGCTTTTCACCAAACAAGGTTTTTTGAAGCATGTCTTCGGTAGCGACGACTTCGTGGGCGAGCTTTTCGAATTCAGCGAGCGCCTTGATCAGTTCGAGAATGACCGGAACATCAGTGACGCTTGCTCGGCGAATCGTGAGTTTCGAATCTGCAGATTTCATGAAGAGCCTCCAAGAAAACGTCTCATCGGAAACTAGACCTGACTTCAACGACTCCGTCTAGACCGCATCGCAAGATCATCGCTAAACTGAATGCACTATGACGCGAATAGACCGTGGACTTTTGCTCGCCATCTTTGCCTTGCTCGGAATCGGACTCGTTCAGGTTTACTCGTCGAGTTTCATCTTCGCGATTGAATCTCGCGGCGACGGACTCTTTTTCTTCAAGCGACAATTCTTTTTTAGTCTGCTTGCGATCGCGGTACTTCTAACGACGGCTCAAATGCCGTATCGATTGATTCAAAAATTCGGTTGGCTTCTATGGATCGCGGCGGCTTTCGGTATTGCGGCGACGATGGTTCCAGGTCTCGGAATCAAGGCGGGTGGAGCTGCTCGTTGGTTGAATCTTCCTGGCGGATTTGTTTTTGAGCCGAGCGAGCTTCTTAAAATTTCGCTCCCGCTCTTACTTGCGACTTATTTTTCGCGTCGCTTTGAAGCCTTCGGTGATCTGGATTGGCCAATTCGAGCAGCGGTGTTCATGCTTCCGCTGCTTCTTGTTCTTCGTCAGCCTGACTTTGGAACGTTTGCGATTTGTAGCGCGGTCTTCATCGCGATCCTGTTCTCGTTCGGTCTGAAGTGGCGTTATGTGATCGGCACTTTCGCTGTTGCGATTCCGGCGTTCTATTTCTTGGTCATGAATGTCCCGTATCGCCGCATGCGGATCTTGGCGTTCCTTGATCCGTGGGCTGATCCTGAGCAAAAAGGCTTTCAAGTTATTCAGAGTATGCTGAGCTTCCAATCCGGTGGCCTCACTGGCGTCGGTCTCGGGCAAGGGCAAGGAAAACTCTTCTTTCTTCCTGAGGCGCACACCGATTTCACTATGGCGGTTCTCGGTGAAGAGATGGGTTTCATCGGTTTCATGATCGTGATTTCTCTCTATGGATATTTGGTGTTCCGTGGGTTGCAGTTGGCGGCGCGAGCCGAAGATCACTTCTCAAAAGTTTTGGCGCTTGGTTTGAGTCTCACGTTCGGCTTTTCGGTCTTTATCAACATGGGCGTTGTCATGGGACTTCTTCCGACGAAGGGTCTGACACTTCCGTTTCTTTCGTACGGCGGAAGTTCACTTTTGATGACCTGCTTCTTGTTCGGCCTTCTTTTGAACGTTGAGCGCCATGATCGCGAAGCTGTTCCTGTGGGCCGGAAGGCTCAACGTCTTCTGCGTCGTAAGAGGTAATTCGCGATGTCCAATCGCAATGTCATCATCGCTGGCGGCGGCACGGGCGGGCACATTTATCCAGGTGTCGCGATCGCGCGCGCCGTTGAAAAATCTCATCCTGATTTGAAAGTTCATTTCGTCGGTGCAACCGGCGGTCTCGAAGAGAAAATCGTTCCACGAGAAGGATTTCCGCTTCATCTGATTCCAATCGGAAAACTGCATCACTCTGTGGGTTTGCTCACGCGAGTAAAGACGGTATTGAAAATGCCATTCGCATTTTTGAAAGCTGTAAAGACTCTGCGCGATCTCAATCCGGTTGCGGTTCTCGGTGTCGGTGGGTTTGCTTCGGGTCCGATTCTTTTTGCGGCGTCGGTGCTTGGTTATCGCAGCCTAATTTGGGAGCCGAACGCTCATCCAGGGCTTGCGAACCGTCTCTTGGCGGGAAGAGTTGACGAATGTCTTCTTGTTTTCGACGAAGCCGAAAAACACTTGCATGCAAAGAAGGTCACTAAAAGTGGACTCCCGGTGCGAGCGGCGATGGTTCCGGTGCCACGCGATACATCATCGACAAGACCCCTTCGAGTTTTGATTTTCGGCGGAAGCCAAGGTGCTCGCTTCATCAACAATCTCATGCCGCAGGTGTTTAAAGAGGGTGGCAGCTGGATGGCAGGTATTGAAGTCGTCCATCAGACGGGACCTCACGATTTTGCCAATGTGAAGAACGCATACCAGGGTGCGCCGGCGTCATTCGAGATCCACGAGTATCTGCATGACATGGATCAGCGTTATGCATGGGCCGATGTCGTCGTTTGCCGTTCTGGTGCGAGCACCGTGGCAGAGATCGGTGCATGTCAGAAGGCGGCAATCTTTATTCCGCTCCCGACCGCAGCCGATGATCACCAGCGTAAGAATGCTGAGGTTCTAGCGAGGGCTGATGCGGCTCTACTCTTCACACAGAGTGAGTTGACGCCAGAGAAATTGAGAGAGAGTTTGAAGAACTTTCGCGACGACCGTTCTCGAATCGCGAAGTTTGAAAACAATGTTCGGCAGTTTCAGTTTCCAAACGCCGCCGAAAAAATTGTCGAGCGTCTGCTTGAGAGGACTTGAGTTCACGTTATGAGACTCGCACAAGCTAAAGTTCATTTTATCGGTATCGGCGGGATCGGCATGTGCGGTCTTGCAGAACTTTTGCGCAACATGGGCGGCAAAGTTTCAGGAAGTGATCTTTCTGAGAACGCACAAACGACACGCCTTCGCGCCATGGGAATCGACATTAAAATTGGTCACGCGGCTGCGAATGTTAGCGATTGCGAAGTCGTCGTCTACTCGAGCGCAGTGAAACCAGACAATCCAGAGTTCAAAGAAGCACGTCGTTTAAAGATTCCACTGATTCCACGTGCGGAAGCTTTGGCAGAGATGATGCGCCTTCGTCGCGGCGTCGCTGTCGGTGGATCGCACGGTAAAACAACGACGACATCTCTGACGGCATCGATCTTCATGCATGCTAAAGCACAGCCGACGATCGTTGTCGGGGGACGCCTTGATCTCATTAAATCGACGGCGCTTCTTGGTCAGGGTGAGTGGTTGATTGCTGAAGCCGATGAGAGCGACGGAAGTTTTTCGCGTCTTTCTCCGGAGATCGTGATCGTTACTAATATCGATAACGACCATCTCGATTACTACGGAACCGTCGCCTATCTGAAGAAAGCCTTCTTTGATTTTGCGATGCGAATTCCGTTCTACGGTCTTGCGATCGTTTGCGGAGATGACCCAGCGGTACGCGAGACATTTGCTGATTTCGGAAAGCGAATTTTGTTCTACGGCTTCGAGCCACACAATGATTTACGCCTCGAAGGATCAAAGGGTGAGTACGACGTCTATCGTTTCGGCGAAAAACTCGGACATGTTTCCCTGGGAATTCCTGGAAAGCATAACGCCCTCAATGCAGCGGCTGCTTTGGCTGCGGGTCTTGAGGCGGGGTTTTCGTTTGCAGTTTGTGCCGAGGGATTGGCTGGTTTCCGCGGTGTCGATCGTCGATTCCAGCACAAGGGCGTTCGCAACGGCGTGGATGTCTTTGATGACTACGGTCACCATCCCACAGAAGTGCAAGCCGTCTTGAATGCATTCAAAGAAAAGTATCCGGGACGTCGATTGGTCACGGTGTTTCAGCCACATCGTTACTCGCGAACGCATCTTGTTTGGGATCAATTCGTAAATTGTTTTGCTGATGCTGGTGATCTCTATCTCTGCGATATTTATGCAGCCGGAGAAGATCCCATCGCCAACGTTTCGAGCGAACGCATGGTTCGTGAG
>DATLHP010000043.1:0-6530 GCA_035539835.1 Bdellovibrionales bacterium | reverse complement strand
GTTCATTACCGTATTCAGTAACGAGCTTTCCTTTTTCGATCACGGCTTGACGATGAAACTCTCCGGCCTTCGTAAAGTAGCCATAATTAAATTGGCTGTCCGAAACATCGGCCTTTCGTACGATCACGCCGTCTTTTTCTTCGGCAAGATAGTACGCGCGTCGGTCCATTTCCTGTCCTTCAAAAAGTACGGCTTCGACAACGACGTTGAATCCCGACGCGGTCGGTTTCGGAAGTGTGTAGACACCAAGGATCTTGCCATCATTCGGCAACGCCATGGCCAATATTGAACTGAAGAATACCGTCAAAAGAAAGAAGGCTTTCATGACTACCTCGCATCGACACCGAAATATTAAAATTGCAACGATGATACTAAATGCAACGGCAATGCCGAAAAAAGAGGGGCTCCGGCGGGATTTAGCGCATTAGACGGCTTCAGTTTGCCCATTTCGGGCACTGAATTTAACTGGTGTTATCGGCTTAGACAGTTGGATTTTATGTGAGTTCGATACGAAGTGTACCGATGAGCGGCGCGCTTGCGCGAAGTTCTTTCGGGTTCGGGCTGCTGTCGGCCCATTCGAGTTCGGCGTGTTGAGCGTCGGCCCAATTCATACTCGCCCATTGAATTCCTGGAGAGTCGGGCACGCGGCAGATTGAGATTTCGTAGACATCGGGATTCTTCGTCTGCTTTTGTGCATACAAAGCATAGATCCGTCGACCAGCAACGAAGTACGCTCCATAACTTCTGGCGCCAGCTTTTCGCGAAGAGGCGAGAGCCGGAATCAGAAGAAGGGGATTGAGGACCGGAGAAACGAGACTTGTCGGCAGACTTCTCGTTGTTCCACTTGTCGGCTCTCCACCACTTTGTTCACAACGAAGCCCGCCCTCAGGATCTGGTGTCCACTGAGTTCGCTTTCCACGGATCGGATCCTCTTCGATGTATGAGGAGAACCCGACGCCATTTTGGCCGCCGGCGTCTGTCGTACAACGAAATGTCGTCGCATCACGAAGTGGAATTTTGATTTCCATTTCAGCTTCCGCACGAAGTGCTGAACCTGCTTGAAAATCATAGCGAAGCGCTGCCGTGAGCAGCGCTTTCTTTACTGATTTATCAACGTGAAGGGATTGCGCAGTTTGCGCGTTAAAGCGCAGCCATACATCCGGCTGCGCGATCATTAGTGAGTCGTCCCGTGCTGAGCAACGCTCTTACGAACGTTCGCACGCGCGATTTTAAGTCTGTATTTTTCAATGCTCTCTGGAGTTTGATCTGACGCAAGTGTCGATTGAGCGTTCTTCAACGCCTCATCAACGCGCTTCAAATCGATATCCTCAGCACGCTCTGCCGTCTCTGCGAGAACGTTCACGCCCGTGGGGTTTACTTGTGCGTAGCCCCAGCTGATCGCGACGTAGTGCAAAGTCGACTCGCCTTTCAAACGATACTTCAAGACACCTGTCTCGAGTGTCGTCATGAGTGGCGCGTGCCCCGGAAGGATATTCAGTTCGCCACGGTGAGCGGGAACGAAGACTTCTTCGATTTCCGATCCCGCGACGATCTTTTTCTCCGGAGTGACCAGTGTCAGCGTAAACATTAGAGTCTCTTCGCTTTCTCGAGCGCCTGATCGATCGTTCCAACCATGTAGAACGCTTGTTCAGGAACTTCGTCATGCTTTCCATCGAGGATTTCACGGAAACCTTTAACGGTATCCTTGATATCGACATAAGCGCCCGGTGAACCTGTGAAGATTTCGGCAACGAAGAACGGCTGGCTGAGGAAGCGCTGTACTTTACGTGCGCGTGTAACAACCAACTTATCGTCTTCAGACAATTCGTCCATACCGAGGATGGCGATGATGTCTTGAAGTTCTTTGTAGCGCTGAAGAAGCGACTGAACGTCACGTGCCGTGCGGTAGTGCTCTTCACCAACGACGTCCGGAGTGAGGATACGCGAAGTCGAGTTCAACGGGTGAACCGCTGGGTAGATACCGAGAGCCGCGATGTCGCGGTCAAGGTTCGTCGTCGCATCCAAATGGGCGAATGTCGTCGCTGGTGCTGGATCCGTGTAGTCATCCGCAGGAACGTAGACCGCTTGAACCGAAGTGATCGAACCTTTTTTCGTCGAAGTGATTCGCTCTTGAAGAGCACCCATGTCCGTCGAAAGAGTCGGCTGATAACCAACGGCTGAAGGAATACGGCCGAGGAGGGCAGAAACCTCTGCGCCCGCTTGCGTGAAACGGAAGATGTTGTCGACGAAGAAGAGAACGTCTTGGTTTTCAACGTCACGGAAGTACTCAGCGATCGTGAGACCAGTGAGGGCAACGCGCGCACGTGCTCCAGGCGGCTCGTTCATCTGACCGAATACGAGAGCTGTCTTCTTGATAACGCCCGACTCTGTCATTTCGTGCCACAAGTCGTTACCTTCACGAGTACGTTCACCGACACCCGCGAAGACCGAGTAACCACCGTGCTCTGTCGCGATGTTACGGATGAGCTCCTGGATGATGACGGTCTTACCGACACCCGCACCACCGAAGAGACCGATCTTTCCACCCTTTGCGTACGGAGCAAGAAGGTCGACGACTTTGATGCCCGTCATGAGCATTTCTGCTTTCGTCGACTGATCTTCGAACTTCGGAGCTTGGCGGTGAATTTCCCAAGAAGTGTCTGCTTTGATTGGGCCGGCTTCGTCGATCGGCTCGCCGATGACGTTGATGATGCGTCCGAGAACGCCAGCACCGACTGGAGTTGAAATCATTTTGCCTGTGTTTGTGACCGGCTGACCACGAACGAGACCTTCTGTCGAATCCATCGCGATCGTGCGAACCGCTTTGTCACCCAAGTGCTGAGCGACTTCGAGAGTCAGGTTGCCTTCACGCTTATCGATCGCCGCGTTTGTCACTCGGAGAGCCGTGAAGATTGCTGGAAGTGCGCCAGTCGCGAACTCAACGTCGACGACGGGACCCATAACTTGTTTAATTACGCCATTTTCCATTGTCAGTTCCCCTTAGCCCTTAAGCGCTTCAGCGCCGCTAGTAATCTCAATTAATTCAGTTGTGATATTGGCCTGACGAACTTTGTTGTACGTCAGCGTGAGCGAGTTGATCAGATCGCCCGCATTTTTCGTCGCATTCTCCATCGCCGTCATTCGCGCACCGTGCTCGGCCGCAACACTCTCGGACATCATGCGATAAACCTGCACGTTGAAGTGCTTCGCGATCAATTGATCGATGATCACTTCAGGTGATGGTTCGAAAATCATGTCTGGCGGGAATCCCGCAGTGCCTTTTCCGAGCGATCCAGCTTTCGACGTATCGATCGGAAGAAGCGTTTCGCAAACAACCTCTTGAGAGATTGCTGATTTGAACTCGTTGAACACGACGCGAACTTCGTCGTACTCGCCACTCTTGTAAGCGTTGATCAAACGAGTCGTGATTCCCACAGCCATTTCATAAGAAATGTCCTTTGAGAGGTTCAAGATCGTGTCAACACCGCGAACGTTACGGCGACGGAAAAAGTCTGCGCCTTTTCTGCCGACAAACAAGACGTCGATTTTTGCCAATGCCTTCGCATTGTCGCGCAAGAAACGGTCTGTGAATTTGGCAACGTTCGTGTTGAAACCACCGCAAAGACCACGATCGCTCGTGATCACAACGAGGAGAACCTTCTTCGCCTCGTTTGATTGATCTTGCGTCGTCTTCAACAGCGGATGCTCCACTCTTTGCGTCGTCGCGATGTCGGCGATGATGCTCAGAATAGAATTCGCATACGGACGCATGTTCACGATGTTGTGTTGGGCACGGCGAAGCTTCGCCGCGCTCACCATTTTCATCGCGCGCGTGATCTGCTGGGAGTTTTTAGTCGTGTCAATCCGCGAACGGATATCCTTCAAGCTCGCCATGAACTACCTATTACTTCTTCGTCGATGCGACAAAGACCGCTTTGAATTCGTTCAATGCTTCCATCAACGACTTCTTCGCCGGGTCTTTGATCGCCTTTTCTTTTGCGATCTCAGCCCAGAGAGCTCCGTGTTTTTGTTGGATGAACTGAAGCATTTCGCTTTCGTAACGTTTTACATCTGTCTCTGGAAGCACATCGAGGAAACCGTTTGTTGCTGCGAAAATCGAAACGACTTGCGACTCAACATTGTATGGAGAGTACGCCGGCTGCTTCAGAAGTTCGACGAGACGACGACCGCGAGCGAGCTGGTTCTGCGACGCTTTGTCGAGATCCGATGCGAACGCTGCGAACGCCTCGAGCGCGCGGAACTGAGCGAGTTCGAGTTTCAAAGTACCCGCAACCTGCTTCATCGACTTCACCTGAGCGGCACCACCGACACGAGATACCGACTTACCAACGTTGACCGCTGGACGGATACCTTTGAAGAACAAATCGCCCTCGAGGAAGATCTGTCCGTCAGTGATCGAGATAACGTTCGTTGGAATGTACGCCGAGATGTCTCCACCTTGAGTTTCGATGATCGGAAGCGCTGTGAGCGATCCGCTGCCAGCTTCTTTCGACATTTTCGCCGCACGCTCGAGAAGACGAGAGTGAACGTAGAAAACGTCACCTGGGTAAGCTTCGCGACCCGGAGGGCGACGAAGAAGAAGTGAAAGCTGGCGGTAAGCCTGAGCTTGTTTCGTCAAATCGTCATAGATAATGAGGGCGTGCTTGCCTGTATCGCGGAAGTATTCCGCCATTGTGCAACCACAGTATGGTGCCAAGTATTGAAGTGGTGCTGGATCCGACGCTGTCGCCGCAACGATCGTCGTGTATTCCATCGCGCCTGCTGCGCGAAGTTTTTCAACAACCTGTGCAACTGTCGAACGCTTTTGTCCGATCGCTACGTAGAAGCAATGAACGCCTTGGCCTTTTTGGTTGATGATCGTATCGAGCGCGATCGTCGTCTTACCAGTCTGACGGTCTCCGATGATCAATTCGCGCTGACCGCGACCGATTGGAATCATCGAGTCGATAGCTTTGATGCCCGTTTGCAGCGGCTCGTGAACCGACTGACGAAGAACGATGCCTGGCGCTTTGATTTCGACAACGCGAGTTTGTGTCGCATTGATCGGGCCGCGGCCGTCGATTGGGTTTCCGAGTGGATCAACAACGCGTCCGAGGAGCGCTTCGCCAACCGGAACTTGAACGATCTTTTTCGTTCTCTTTACTGTGTCGCCTTCTTTGATACCGCGGTCTTCGCCGAAAATAACGACACCGACCGATTCGCTCTCAAGGTTGAGAACCATACCGAAGACTTCGCCCGGGAACTCAACGAGCTCGCCCGCCATCGCTGTCTCAAGTCCGTAAACTCGAGCAACACCGTCACCGACTGAGAGAACGCTTCCGGTCTCGCTGACTTCGATCGACTTCGAATAGTTTTTAATCTGTTCTTTGAGAACTTTGCTGATCTCATCTGCGCGGATTTGCATTTCCATGACTAAACCGTTCTCCTCTTCAGTTCTTCATTCATTCTTCTTAAGTGCGACGAGATGCTGTCGTCGAAAGTGTAGCTTCCGACTTGAGCGACCAGGCCACCGATCACTGTTGGATCGACTTTGTAGACCAAAATAACTTTCTTCTTTAAAACGCGCTCGACAGTTGCCTCGAGGCGTTCGCGCTCAGGCTGACCAAGCGCCACTGCCGAGCGAACTGTTCCGCGGCAAACGCCGTTTGATGCATCGATCTCGTTTTGGAAAGCGAGAACGATCTCGTGGAAAATCGTGAAGCGGCCCTTGCGCGCCAAAAGCAACATGAGGTCGACGACTTCTTTGCTCGCGCCTTTGTTTGCCAATGCCGCTTCGAGAACTTTCACACGCTCATCGGCCGAAACCATCGGGCTGATCAAGAACTCATGCGTTTCTTTGTCCGCTGAGAACATGCGATCAAGCTCGCGCAGATCGTTGAATACTTTTTCTTGAGTGCGATTGTCGACTGCGAGTTCGAAAAGCGCCTTAGCGTATCGCTGACCGAGTCCAGAAGCTTTCATTAGCGCACCTCGATCTTTTCAGCGAATTCAGTCTGCAGGCGGCGCTGATCCTGTTCGACGATTTTCTCTGTGAGAATTTTCTTCGACAGCAGGATCGACTGATTGAGGAGGTCTTCGCGAAGTTCATTTTTCGCGCGCAGAATTTCGAACGCAGCCGTCTTATGGGCTTCTTCTTTGAGATTTTTCGAAAGAGCCTGCGCCTCAGCAACAATGCGCGTTTTCAACGCTTCAGATTCAACGCGAGCTTTTTCAATCGAAGCCGCTGATGAAGACTCGAGATCGTTGATGCGCGTTTGAATTTCGCGTTTGCGCTGTTCCGCTTCGTTGCGCGCCGCTTGTGCCTTTGTCAGTGCAGATTTGAAAGTGACTTCGCGACCCGCAAAGTAATTCTTAATCGGCTTGCGCAAGAAATACGTTAGAAGACCAGCGTAAAGAATGAAGTTGATTGCTTGGTACATGACAGATGACGGAATCCCGCCCTCTGCGCCGTGGCCCGCTGTTGCGCCAAAGGCGAGGCTTGATACGAGCGACAATGCCGCCGCAGCGTA
>DATLHP010000042.1:0-3617 GCA_035539835.1 Bdellovibrionales bacterium | reverse complement strand
GGGTGTCGTCGCGCGAATGCATGGACAAAAGGAAATTGAATCAAGTGTATCAGTTTATATTAAGAATTCGTTAACGCGCGCTGAGGGTGTGTGGGGACTCTTCGATGCGAATGAAAAATTCAATCTTGGTTTGTCACATGGGAATCTCGCTCCGTTTCTTTTTTTGATCGATGCGAAGGAAATTTCGGCGGCAAAAAAAATGGTGCGCCTCTTCATCAAAGCCTTCGAGCAATTCGGCGCAAATCTGCCGGGCTCTTGGCCGCATGCGCATGCTTCTGAAGCACGATATCGATCGGCGTGGTGCTATGGAGCGCCGATGACTGGGTTAGCGCTGTTAGAGTATTCGCACCAGTGTAATGACGAAGAGACTGCAAAGATCGGAACGGAACTTCTTGATACGAGTTTACAAGAGATTGCTGCTCATTCGCATGCGCACGATCTCCATTTCTGTCATGGACTCAGTGGAATTATTCAAATTGCATTAAGATCGATTGAATACGATGGATCGCGGCGTCGTAGCAAAGTTATCAAACTGCTTTGTTCAGAGGCTCGGCGTCCAATCAGCAAATGGGTTGCGACAACAAGGACGTCTTCAGAGCTGCTTGAAGGAATACTTGGACCCGCGCTCGTGTTTTCGTTTTTATTGACAGAGCCAAGTCAGCATTGGGATCAGCTTTTTATGACGTCGAGAGGTCGTTGATGTCAGCCTCAATATACGCACTTCTTCCGCGTCTCGATCGTTTCTTCAAAAGCAATAAGCTCGGATCTTTTGAAATCGTATCGAACGCAATGTATCGCCCAATGGGAAAAAGAGTCGAAAACGTCGTTCTTATCGGCGATGGCCCAAAGGTTTTGTACAATTCTGCTGTTTGGCCAAAGCAGCAGAGCTTTCATATCTGGACGCTCTCAACAGCGATGAATCGTCTGGTTTCAAATCTTTTGGGCTTCGAGTATCCGAATGCGTTCGTTAGTACTATTCCTCGTTACGAACTCTATCCAGCTTCTCGAAAAAAGTACGACATTCATCGCTCAGATTCTTTTGTCTACGCAGGACGAGATACGATCGGAAAGAATCTGCCGCTTCTTGTTGATCTCGTTTCAGAGTTACGAAAATCGAAATTTCGTCGACATCGTTTGCACATCTTCGGCCCCGGAAGGAAACCGAAGTTCATGAATCAGTCGTGGATCGTATGGCACGGCGATCATGGAACAGAATGGACCTCGCGACTAACAGGGCGTCCTGCTTTCATCAGTCTTTCACACTATGCGTTTGAGGATTTCTCGGTCGCGGCGGCTGAGGCTGAAGTCGCCGGCATGCCTGTCGTCGTTCCGAAGTGGTTCGGGTTCAAAGATATCGATCATCGCGGCAACGTTTTGCTTTCGGGTTCGCTGGTTTCACAACACGTTCGGAAACGGCGAGAGCTTGTGAAAAAATGGTGTCGAGAAATTCAGCATCGGCAGTCTGTAGAGAGTGTACCGAAAGTCGAACGCACCGAACGCAGATCGAGAATGACTTATGCCAAGGTGCAGAGACTTTTGCGAAAAAATGCTGAGAACATCGACATCGAAGCGAATGTTTTTTTTGCGAAAACACATGCCTGGAATAACTACGGTCGATTTCCATCTGTCATGCAGCACTTGCTCTCGGTACCTGTCACGTCGAATTCTGTGACGAAAAGACTCCGGCATAGCCGCAGTGGAAACAACGTCTCTCTCGATGCTCGATGGAGCCTGAATCCGATCATGCGCATCAGGGTCATTACAGAGAATGATAACGAGATTCTGTTGTTCAATAGAAAAGAAAGATCGTTCATGATTGTCGATGGTCTTGCACGCGACCTTGTTTGCAGTGTGGGCGGAAACTCGACACTGAGATCTTTAATCCACTTTTATCGACCGCGACTTTTGAACTCTCGCAAAGGTGTCGGTGAGGCCGTTGAACTTGTCGAGAGTTTGCGGGACAATGGTGTTCTGCTTCGTTCTGAGAAAACAGGGAGATCGTAGTGCTTCAGCTTATTTGTTCATTGGTGTTGTTGATTTCATGCGCAGTCGCTGGAGCGCAATCATCGATACGGACGATCTATCGTTTTGGCGATCTCAAATTGACGACGACAAAAGATCAACGAACGCTTCCATATCCCGTTTATATCAAGACCGACATCATTCCGTCGGCGAATCGATTCATCGAATCAGTTAAAGAGGTGGCGTTGTTCAATGAACACGGGATTACGACTTTCCAATATCAGCTTGATGCCGCTGGAACTTCGCTGAGCGAAACGGTCATTCGAAAAGGTAAAGTTGTCGGCCAGGGCAAAGGACAGGTTGCCGGTCCCAAGTGGAATTGGGATAAGCGGCTCATCGAGCGAACATGGAACTGTGAAAAGACGAGAGGCGCAGGCCCTTGCGAGAAACTCATGCAGTCAATTCAGATCACGAAGCAAAAGAACGGTACTGAGGAGTTTGTGCTCGTCACTAAGAATGCGAAGGGCGTAACGCTGAACCGGATTCAAGGAATTCTGAAGCCAGGTGACGCGAACGGATTTGCAAAATTCCAAACGGGCGTCGCACCCAAGGCCGCCAAAAAATAGAATCAAGACCGTTCTTTGTATGCTGGGTCTTGTGTTCCGAAGAGCCAATCTAAGTAATTAAAATAGAGCCCGTAGTTCCCCCTGCTATTTGCGTGATGCAAGTGGTGATGGAGAGGATTGCTAAAGAGCTTGCGCCAAATTCCTCGCATCAACCAGCGTGGAAAATAAATAAAGCCCGAGTGGAAGTACGTAACGCTAATGATGATCCAGAAATTCAAGAACAGAAACACAGATGTGTGAGTTGGGATCATCAACACAAACAGCGTCGGAAATATGAAATGAATAAATCCTTCAATCGGATGAAAGCAAAGACCCGTGAGAGGATTCGTAGTGGTCGATTGATGATGGGCGTAGTGAACGTTTCGATAAAACCATCCGCGATGAAGCAGCACATGGGTCAGATAAAAGTAGAGATCCTGTGCGATCAAAACGAGCGGAAAACTCAAGTAATAGTAAAAGAGACCGTGCTCTTCGCGGTTGTCATAGATCTTTAGCCAGCCAGCCTGGCCCAACAGCCTCGCGATCACGTAGACGACAGAAAAAGACAATATCAACGTCAGTACTGCAAACTTCAGTTCGCGCAGATAGTCGGCACGCTTCGGGAAAAAGGCACCCAGTCTCAACGAGGAGCGATACCGAAACGCGATCCAATTGAGGCTGAGAAAGAAAATGATCGCGACGGCCCATTGGAAGCTCCATACGAGATTTGAACGAATGAAATGGTAGAGTTCGCCGATCGCGTGATCCATGGTTTTGTATATACAGCTTCGCGGGGTTTCTGCATACTGTGCCGTATGTCAGGTCCTCTAGAAAATGCGATTCGAAGCAAACTCACTGAGCGCTTTCAGCCAACCCATCTTGAGGTTGTTAATGAAAGCCATGCGCATTCGGTTCCGAAGAATTCAGAAACACATTTCAAGGTCGTCGTCGTATCGGCCGCCTTCGATGGTCTCTCGCGAATTGCTCGTCAACGCCTCGTCAACGAAGCTCTAAAAACAGAGTTGTCTGGCGGAGTGCACGCTCTAACGC
>DATLHP010000041.1:0-5848 GCA_035539835.1 Bdellovibrionales bacterium | reverse complement strand
TACAGCACTTGCGAAGAGCGCACAGGCGAGCCCGCAATCGGCCGAATTTGCGTCACTGCGACGCCAAAACTTTGCAAAGCGCTGAAGGCCGGAAAAGGTGTAGCGCCAGAAGTTTTGAAAGAGATGGACACGTATGAAATGCGCGGACTTGCGATCCTTCTCACTTTGCGCGGAAGCGATCACCAACTCGACAACGTCGTCCGCACCGGAAATCGTTTGGGCTTGAAGAGCGCTTTGCAAACCACAAAGGGCCAACTCGTCGCTCTCGCAAAACAGTCGTCTGACAAAGACGCAACGAAGAGCGCGTCGACAAAGAAAGCAAGCAATCGTGATCCGGCAGCTGCACCGATCATCGCGAGCACACCAGAGGCCAACGCAAAGGCAGACAGCGAACTAGCACGCCAAGTCCTAGAGCGCAGTCTCCCTCGCCTAAAACAAGCCTGCACAACAACCGGCTTCTACTGAAGGTACCAGCTCGCTTTTTGGCCCGCACCGCAGCACGGCCCCCTCGGTAAACCATTGGGGCCTATCGGTTAAGCGAGTTGTTTGAGGAGTTTTTCGTAGATTCCGCCGAAGCCGCCGTTGGACATGATCAAGATCACGTCGCCGGGTTTTGCTTTGGCTTTTAGTTTTGCGACGATGTCGTCGACGTCTTCGCAGAGGTTGGCATCGACGCCTTTTGCTTTCAGTTTTTCCAGCAATTTATTGAGCGAGAAGCGCTGCTCTTCAGGAACTCCGGGCTTAATAAACACTGGCGGCACCATCAATGCGTTCGCGATGCTCAATGCGTCCGTGTAGTCCTCTTGAAATACATTTCGTACCGACGTTGCCGAGCGGAATTCGAAAACCGAGAAGACTTTTGATTTTGGATAACGTGCTTGCACGGTCTCGATCGTTTGCTTCACCGCTGTTGGATGGTGAGCAAAGTCTTCGATGATCGTGATGTCGTTTGGTTTGCCGATGATCTCTTGGCGGCGCTTAACACCTTGAAACGACTCGATTGCTTTGACAACTTTATCCATGTCAAAGCCCAAAGATTCGGACAACGCGAAAGCAGCGAGAGCGTTCTTTACGTTGTACTCACCGATCATCGACATCTTGACGTGCGTATCTGGCTTGCCTGAGCGATGAACATCGAACTCGGTGCCCGTTCCGCTCGCCTTGATGTTCTTTGCCGTGTAGTCGCCTTTCGACATCCCGAACGTGAGAACCTTGCGGCCTTGCGAGAGATGTTTCTCTTCGCGCTTCAAAAGATCCGCGATATTCGCATCCTCAGCCGCTGTGACGAGCGTTCCGCCCTCTGGAACCAGCTGCATGAGTCTTTGGAATGCTTGCTTCACATGATCGAGATCTTTGTAGATATCGGCGTGATCGAATTCGACACTCGTCAAAATCACTGAGCGCGGACGATAGTGAGTGAACTTCGGAACCTTGTCGAAGAACGCCGTATCGTATTCGTCACCTTCGATCACGAACCAATCACCCACCGGTACGCGATACGAGAGATCGAAGTTTTTTGGAATGCCGCCGACGAGAAATCCCGGCTTCAAACCGATTTGATCAGTGATCCAAGACAAGAGCGACGTTGTCGTCGTTTTTCCATGCGTGCCTGAAATATTGATGCAATGACGGTGATCGATAACGATCTGACCCATTGCTTGCGGAAGACTTGTAAACGGAATATCGCTCTCGAGAAGAGCTTGAGCCTCTTCGTACTGGCGAGAAATGACGTTACCAACGACAACGAGATCGGGCTGATCTTTAGTTCCGACCTTCAGATTCTCGCGCTTGTAGCCTTCCATAATCGGAATTCCGATTCGCTGAAGCTGCGTCGACATTGGCGGATAGACGTTTTGATCACTGCCCGTCACTTTGAATCCGCGATCTTTCAAAAGACCGGCGAGAGATGCCATCGCCGTTCCGCAGATTCCCATGAAGTGCACGTGTGCACCGGGTTTAAGTTCGATTTTTGAAACTGGTTTTCGTTCTTGAGCTGCCATTGACCAATTGAAACATGCGACTTAGCCCTCATCAAGGGACGTCAAACGCCAGGTCCAGGGATTATGTTTCACTTCCGCTGCGGAAGTGCTGCCAATCTTTTTTGGTCAATTCCCAGAGTTCTCGCTCGGTGAAAACAGGGTCGACTGCGCGCACCGGAGCCGTTCCGGTGAAGCGTGCGCCGGTTTTTTCTTTGACCCGTCTAGAGGCGACGTTGCCTAAGACGTTCGAGAAGATCAGTTTTTCGAATCCGAGTTCGTTGAATGCGAAGTCAGTAACCGGAACTACAGCTTCGGGCATCAAACCCTGGCCCCAAAGTTTACGCGCGAGCCAAAATCCGCGATTCTCTGGTGTGCCCTCTTTCATCCGCCAGAGATCGACGCCACCGATCATCTCTTTGGGGGCGGACTTTAAAAACAAACCCCAGAGCCAACGATCTGTGCCTTGGGTTGGAAAAACGATGTTCTCTAAGAAATCGACAATGCCAGTATCGGGATAAGGCCACGGAACAGCGTCCGAGAGATAACGAATCACTTCCCAATCATTGAAGTTCTTCAAGTAAGAGGGAGCATCTTCAAGAGTCGGCGCGCGCATGATCAAACGCTTCGTCTCGAAGATCGGAATGGTCATAACTCTTCCGTGATCAATGTGTGAAGGATCGGACGGAGTTGTTGGAACGTTTTATTTTCGTCTGACGGATGGACCCGATTCGAAAGAATCGTGATCAAGAGATCTTTCTTCGGGTCATACCAGAGCGATGTTCCTGTATAGCCCGTGTGCCCTACGGAATCGCGCGAGAACTTCAGGCCGCAGCTCGTCGTCGGACGTGACGGCATCATGAATCCAAGAGCCCAATCGCCTTGTGTACGAGGAATTGCACGTTTCGTAAACAGCTTCACCGTTGCTGGCGACGGGAATCCACGAACTTTCTTTCCACGCATCGCTGATCTGAGCATCAAACCGTATTTCGAAACATCTTCGATCGGACCGAAGAGTCCAGCATGAGGAGCTACTCCGCGCATCGACCAGGTGTTTTGATCGTGCACTTCTCCGACCAAAACTTTTCCGCGCCATGCGCAGTCTTCAGTTGGCGCATATTTCTTCAGTGAGCCCTTTGGTTTGTTGTTCCGATTGAAATCGGTGTTCTGCAAACCCATGCGATCACGGTTCTTCTGCCATAAATCGTAGAAAGGCATTTCTGCCATTTTCTCCTCGATGAGTCCTAGGCAGAAAAAATCGAGATCCGAATAAACGGCCTTTTCAGGCGGAAAGCCGAAGTTCGTTGGTCCACGACCGTTGTCGACCGGCTTCGCTTTTGAACTCTCCCAATCGCTGAGCATCTTTTCGCGCAGCATTTCTTCGAAACGACGCCAAGCTTGTTCGGGCGACTTCATATCTTTCGTCAGCGGTGAGAGATCCTTGTAGAACGGGTACCACCACAAGAGTCCCGCGCTGTGCGAGAGCAAGTTCTTGAGTTTTGCTGGATGATTTTTCGGAAACCAATCGATCCACTTCGAAATCGGATCCGTGAGCTTAAATTTCTTTTCGTCAAAAAAGTACATCATCGACGTCGTCGTAAAAATAATCTTCGTCAACGATGCAAGATCGTAGATTGGCCACGTCTCGCCGACTTCGATGTCAGCGATCTTTTTACCCTTGTGAAATGCTTGAAGACAGAAACCTGGTGTCGCGGTTTCCCACTGATCACCGAGCTTTTCTAGAAACCGATGCTCAAGCTGGCTCACAGGTTGATTCCTAAACCCGCAACGCCTGTCGGAATCTCGATACTCCCCTTCGCACCGGTCTTGAGAACTGCCTTAACTCCGAATGGAACGGATCTCTGCGCATCGCCGTGGCCCGAAGGAACACCCGACAAAACCGGTATCTTCGATGACTCAGCAAAACGTTTCAGAACAGCGGGAACACGAGACTTCCCGTTCGCTTCTTCTCCACCCAAGAAACCGCCAAGAACAATGGCTTTTGCATTTTTGAAATGCCCAGTTTGCTCGAGATGTTCGAAAAGACGATCGACGCGATATCCGCGCTCATCAATCTCTTCGAGAAAAATGATTTTACCTTTGGTATGCCACGGGGCTTTGGTTCCGATCGTGCTCTGTAGAGTCATCAGGTTTCCACCGGTGACTTCGCCTTTAATTGTTTTCACTGAGCGGGCAGCCTTGTTCATCGGTTTCAGGCCCGAGTAGGTGACTGAGTCGGTTTCACCAAAAAAGATGCGGTGAAGGTCCTTAAGCTGCGCCTGAGAGATGTGACCGCGACCAATGCGATCGAGCATCGGTCCATGAATCGTAGGCCATCCCCATTTTTCGTTTAAGAAAACATGGAGAGTCGTAATGTCTGAAAATCCGATAAAGAGTTTTGGAGGACCTTTTGGTTTTTTGAGTTTCGCAAGCTCTGGGACCAAGCGATTCGCACCATATCCTCCACGAACACACCAAATCGCAACCGAATCTTCTGAGTAAAGGGCGCGCTTCAATTGAGCCAAACGCTGTTCGTCGGTGTTGGCGCAGATCACATCGCGAGCGAAGAGATTCTTCGGCACTCGAGGCACGAGCCCCCAGCTTTTCAAAAAGCGAATTCCGCCATTGAGGCCTTCGCGCGTGCAATGTGAAGCAGGTGCAACGACATCGACGATGTCGCCTTCTTGAAGTGGTAACCATCCATTGGTTTTCAAACACGTCTCCTAGACTAGAGACCAGACGTGAACTCAAATCCCGCGGATGTTTCCTTTGGGATCGAGATCCAAGCCGAAGAGTGATGTCGGGTATTTTCCGTCGAAACAAGCGGAACAGTATCCGCCCTTTCCACCGACAGCCTCTTTGAGTCCCTCTAGAGAAAGATAACTCAAGCTATCTGCTCCGACAAACTGCCTGATGCTTTCCAGACTCTGATTGGCTGCAATGAGTTGCGATTTCTCTGGGGTATCGACCCCGTAGTAGCATGGGCTGATCGTCGGAGGGGCTGCGATTCGAAGATGCACTTCCTTCGCTCCAGCCGAACGGATGAGACCGACGATCTTCTTGCTCGTCGTTCCCCGCACCAGAGAATCGTCGATGACGACAACACGCTTGTCTTTCAAGACCGCAGTTTGTGGATTGAGTTTGATCTTTACGCCGAAATCGCGAATCGATTGCTGTGGCTGAATGAACGTGCGGCCGATGTAGTGGTTACGAATGATACCAAGTTCAAACGGCAATCCACTCGCCTGGCTATACCCTACCGAAGCAGGAACACCGCTATCAGGAACCGGAATCACCATGTCGGCTTCGATGGGATTCTCGCGGGCCAAGATACGGCCTGCACGCTTACGAACTTCGTAAACGCTCTCGCCAAAGACCACTGAATCCGGGCGCGAAAAGTAAACATGTTCGAAGACACACGAAGACTGCGGTGCTTTTTTGCTGATCTGAATCGAATGCTCGCCGTCCTCATCAACCCAGTAAATCTCGCCAGGCTGAATTTCACGAACGTATTGGGCACCAATTAGATCAAAAGCGCACGTTTCGCTCGAAATCACATAGGCAGGCTTGTCATTGTTTGCATTCTCGATTCGCCCAAGAACGAGCGGACGGAAACCATGCGAATCACGAGCGGCGAACAGCGCTTTGTGCGAGAGAAGTCCGAACGAGAATGCTCCTTCGAGTTTCTCGATCGAATCTTTGAAACACTTCGTGAGATCACTGCTTGGGCATCGCGCGATCATGTGCATGAGAACTTCGGTGTCGCTCGTGCCTTGAAAAATCGCGCCGTAACCGCGCAGATCATTTTTCAACGGATTCGCGTTCACGATGTTTCCGTTGTGCGCAAGTGCAAGAGGGCCGTTGGCGAGTTG
>DATLHP010000040.1:0-3000 GCA_035539835.1 Bdellovibrionales bacterium | reverse complement strand
GTTTTTTGATGTGTTCGTCGATTGTTCGGCCAAGTGGGCGCGCGCCGTATTGAGGGTCGAAGCCCTTTTTCAAAAGCCACTTCAATGCGGTTTCGCTGGCTTCGAGAACGATTTTCTTTTTGCCGAGTTGTTTTTCGAGTTCGCCTAAGAACTTGCGAACAACATTCAGCATCACATCTTCTGGCAGCTTATCAAACGCTACGATCGCATCGAGTCGGTTGATGAACTCTGGTGTGAATGTGCGTTTGACAGCTTCCATCGACTTATCGCTCGATGATGTCGGGTTGATTCCGACAGAGCCTTTCGCGGCATCTGCAGCACCAGCGTTTGTTGTCAGAATGATGATCACGTTTCTGAAATCAGCAACTTTACCGTGCGAATCGGTGAGTGAGCCGTTGTCCATCACCTGAAGCAAGATGTTGTAGATATCAGGGTGAGCTTTTTCGATCTCATCAAGAAGAAGAACCGCATACGGGTTCTTTGTTACGGCTTCAGTTAAAAGCCCGCCCTCTTCGTAACCAACGTATCCCGGAGGTGCGCCGACCAAGCGAGAGACCGCATGTTTTTCCATGTACTCAGACATATCAAAGCGAAGGAAGGTGTTACCCAAGAAGTGCGCAAGCTGTTTGCAAACTTCTGTTTTACCAACGCCCGTCGGGCCTGAGAACAAGTACGAACCGATGGGTTTATTTTCGCGTCCCAATCCTGTGCGCGAGAGCTTGATGGCTGTCGTAACGGCTTGGATCGCGCGATCTTGGCCGAAGACGACGGATTTCAAATTGCTCTCGAGATCACGAAGCTGAGTTTTATCAGCCGAATTCACACTCGCTGCCGGAACCTGCGCCATGCTTGATACGACTTTTTCGATGTCGCTCACTTTGATTGGGCGAGGTTCGTTAACAGTCGCACCTTTGCGCTTACTGAATTCGATTCGAGTCAAAGCACCAGCTTCGTCGATCACGTCGATGGCTTTATCTGGCAAATGCTTTCCTTGAATGTAACGAGCCGAGAGTTCGGCTGCTGCTTTCAGGGCCGCTTTTGAGTAAGTAACGCCGTGATGTTCTTCGTAGCGTGATTTCAAACCTTCAAGAATCTTGATCGTGTCTTCGACTGAAGGCTCTTTGACGTCGATCTTTTGAAAGCGACGGCTCAATGCACGGTCTTTTTCAAAATGCTGACGGTATTCTTTGTACGTTGTTGAACCAATGCAGCTCAAGCCACCGTTTGCGAGCGATGGCTTTAAGAGGTTCGATGCATCCATCGATCCACCACTTGTTGCGCCAGCGCCGACGAGTGTGTGGATCTCATCGATAAAGAGAACGCCGTGTGGCTCGTTTTCGAGAGCCTTAACGACGGACTTCAATCGTTCTTCGAAATCACCGCGGAATTTTGTTCCGGCAAGGAGCGCACCCATGTCGAGTGAGTAGATGACCGCACCCTTGATTTGCTCTGGAACTTCGTTGTTGATGATTCGCATCGCAAGACCATCGGCGATCGCTGTTTTACCAACGCCTGGTTCACCGATGAGCAGGGGATTGTTTTTGGTTCGACGGCAAAGCACTTGGACTGCGCGTTCGATCACGTCTTCACGGCCAACCAATGGGTCCATTTTTCCTTGGCGAGCGCGTTCGTTGAGATTCACGCAGAACGCTTTCAACGGAGATTGCTTTGCTTGCTTCGAGCCATCTTTCGGAAGCCCATCGATTTCGACATCGCGATTTTCTGGCACTTGCGAAGCACCGCTATCGACCTTGCTCACGCCGTGAGAAATGAAGTTCACGACGTCAAACTGGGTCACACCTTGCGATTCCATAAAGTAAACCGCGTGCGAGTCTTTTTCGTTAAAGATCGCAACCAGTACGTGGCCCGTCGAAACGGTGTCTTTGCCAGCACTCTGAACCTGAATCACTGCGCGCTGAAGAAGTCTATGGCAGGCGAGTGTGAATTCTGGCTTCCAGTTTTCAGCAATCGCTTTGGTGCCATCACCTTCGGCTTTGGCCATCCGAATTTTCGGGCAGTGTTGATCTAAGAAGACTTCGAGTTCTTTTGTCAGCATGGCAATGTCACCACCACATGCTTTAAAGATCTCGTTCACCTCAGCATCCTTGGCCAGCGCAAGGAGGATGTGCTCTAGGCTTACGAACTCGTGGCGTTGGTCCTTGGCGAAAGTCGCCGCCATATTGAGGTGCTTTTCAAGATTTGAGCTCAGCACGTCGTCTCCTCCTGATCCTTATGCTTTCTCCATCACGCATTTGAGCGGATGTTGATTCTGTCTTGAGTACTGGTTCACCTGATACACTTTGGTCTCTGCGATCTCGTGAGAATACGTTCCGCACACGCCGGATCCCTGATGATGGATCTGAAGCATGATCTTGGTCGCCTCTGCGATGTCTTTTGAAAAAAATCTTTGCAGCACGTGAATAACAAAATCCATTGGAGTGTAGTCGTCGTTAACCAGAATAACGCGATAAAGAGAAGGCGTCTTCGTGCGAGTTTTCGGTTTGGTTATTGTCGCGGTTCCGGTACCACCGCGATCGCCATCATCGGAGTCGAACGGGTCGGAAGAGTCGCCGCCGCCGTGACTCATCCGAATCCGGAATGTCTGAGATGCCAGTTTGTCGAAGAGTGAAGCGGCTCCGAGCAAAGCTTGATCCCCCTTGTTTCATTCTAAGAAAATGTTTTCGCTTCCGCTAGATCCGGAAGTACATCCGAAAGACGCTGCGACCGACTCAGTGGACGTCGGTACCATAATAAAACCGAACCGAATTGAAACACTCGACTTCAGTCGGTGCCGCTGTTCGGTCATTTTCGGGCGAAAACCAAGTGTTCGCCTGACTGCGCATCATACAGGTTCAGAATTTGTGAATGTTGGCGGAGGCTTAACATCTGTCGAACTTTTTGATGGGGTATGCGCAAAAGTGCGCACAGGGCTTTTCGTATCACGATGAATCGAAATCGCGTCTTGCAGTGATACGACCTCCGTCTCGTTTCCGAACGAAC
>DATLHP010000039.1:0-7808 GCA_035539835.1 Bdellovibrionales bacterium | reverse complement strand
TCCCAAAGGACCTGGCTCAGCCCGAACAATTGAATCCGAAGGAAGATGGATCTCGAGCGCGATTTGCTTTCGTTCGAATTCGTGTGCCAACAGCGAAACGATGTCATCGAGAACCATTCCGACGTTAACAGGAGCGATCGTGTCTGCCTGTTTTCCTCGAGCGAGTTGCAACACTGAAAACATCAATTTCGTGATGCGATCGATTTGAGCGATCATGATGCCGACGTTCTTCTTTGCGTCATCGGGCACCACGCGCTCAAGCATCTCTGCACGACCGCGGATCACCCCCAAAGGAGTACCGATCTCATGAGCCAAGCTCGAAGCAAGAAGCCCAAGGGATGCAAGACGGTCTTGCTGCAAGACCTGGGCTTCCAACTGCTTTCGGCGACTCAAGTCTTGAACCGTCGTGATTTGAACGACACGACCTCGGAGACTCGCTCGGCGGCTGAAAATTTCGAGTGACACTTCGGTATCACCCTTTTGTCCTATGACTTCAATGCCGACGCCAGCAGAACATGAAAGGCTCTTCTGAAAGATTTCGGGATCATCCATCCTAAAATAGCCGGAAATTCGAGTACCAACCATTGCCTCAGGAGGGCATCCGAATATCTCCCCGCACGCCACATTTGCGTCGATGATCAAATCGTCCTGGTGAACGATGATGCCTTCGAACGTCGAATTAAAAAGTGTCTTGAAGTTGTCAGTTTGCTCTTGAAGCCTGGCGAGATCGCCTTCTCGTTTGATCGCAAATCTCAATGAACGCGCAAGCGACTCGGAAGTTAATCGATCTTTCACGAGGTAATCAGCCGCTCCACGCTTCATTGCCTCGATATCAACATCGACGTCACCGTAACCAGTGAGAAGAATAATCGGGCAACCGATGCCCAAATTTTTGGATTCGGTCAAAAGCTCTAAACCAGATCGAGCTCCCAAACGAAAATCCAGTAAACACGCATCGAACCCACCAGATCGAAGCGCGGCTAGGCCGGCTTCGTAGCTCTGGACATGGATAATTTCATATTTCGTATCCTGGATTTCATTGATTAGGTCGCGAATGATGAATGCATCTTCCGCGTCGTCATCAATAAGCAAAAGTTGGGGCTTGGCTTCTGTCACTTTCGATCCGCACGATCCGGATCTGGAAGTTGAACGATCTCGAACCAATACTGTCCTAACGCTTTCATCACATCGACGAGCGAATTAAATGAAACCGGCTTTGTTACGAACGAGTTTACACCCAGATCATAGGTTCTAAAAATGTCTTCTTCTGCTTGAGAGGTCGTCAACACAACCACAGGGATTTTTCGGAGTCGTGGATCATTCTTGATTTCACGAAGTGCCTCACGACCATCCTTGCGTGGCATGTTGAGGTCCAAAAGAATTAACCCCGGCAGCGGATGCTGCTCCTCGTTTTTGAAGTCTGCACGGTGATGGAGATAGTCCATAAGCTCCTCTCCATCCTTCACACAATGAATCGTGTTGAGTAACCGACTCTCCTTCAGCGCATCGATGATCATTTCACGATCTTCGTGATCGTCATCCGCGATGAGGATCGGAACTTGTCTATTGTTTCTGCTCATCTGGCGCCTCCGATTTCAGGTGCATTGGCAAAGTGATGATAAATGTTGAACCTTCTCCAGGAATTGAATTCGCTGTGATCTGACCTTCGTGACGGTCTATAATTTTTCTGCAAACAGCCAAACCGATTCCCGTGCCTTCGTACTCGTTGCGTCCGTGGAGACGCTGAAAAATCGTAAAAATTCTGTCGACGTACTTCTCATCAAAGCCGATTCCATTGTCTTGAATCGTGATTTCGCACTTATCTAAGCGGGTGCGAGGTCCTTTCAAAACTCGAGACTTGATTTCTACTACGGGTGGAATGCCCGGACGATGGAACTTCAGCGCATTGTTGATAAGATTCAAGAAAAGCTGATTCATCTGACTAGAGTCGGCGTTAATGGTCGGTAGATCTTTAAAAACGACTTTCCCGCCAGTTTTTTCAAGACGCACAATCAGATCAGAAACGACTTGTGAAACGATTTGATTTAAATCAATTGGTACAAATGGCTGAGCTTTCGTTGTCACACGCGAGTAGCTCAAAAGATCGATGATCAAGGTTTGCATCCGCTGCGCAGAGTTTTGGATTCGATTGACATAGTCCACTGCCTCCGGAACGAGTGTGCCTTCGGCCTTTGCCTTCAAGCGATCGGAAAATGCCTGAATTTTTCTTAGAGGTTCCTGGAGGTCATGAGCCGCGACTGAAGCAAAGTCTTCGAGTTCTCGGTTACTAATCTCAAGCTTTCGGGCTTGGAGTTTCAGTTGTTCTTCGGCCAGCTTTCGCTCAGTGATCTCGTATCGGACGGCAACATATCTCTCTGGTTTTCCGTCGCTTCCCATGAAAGGAACGATCGTCGTATTGACCCAGTAATGCGTTCCATCTTTGGCGCGATTGCGTATCTCGCCTTCCCAAGTCTTTCCAGCTGTGATCGTTTTCCACATATCTATGAAAAACTCTTCCGGATGAAACCCGGAATTTACGACTTTATGTGTTTTGCCGATGAGCTCATTCGCCGAGTATTTGGAAATCGCGCAGAACTTCTTATTCACATAAGTGATGATTCCACGCTTATCAGTGATGGCTACGATCGCAGCCTCATCGATTGCAGACCTTAAATTGTTAAATTCCTGACCTGAAAGTCCATCCAGCGACACAAAGTCCTACAATCAAAAATGAGGGTTTGAATGAGGATTATATATCCTGATCCGGGCAGATTGCCACCCGTGACACCTCGCCAGGCACGAGAATCACGAGAGCGTATTTATGGTGCGGCCTCACAAGCGTTAGGATGCATCGTCTGCTTGATTTTTAGGCAAATTTTCAGATAGAGCAAACCAATAGGCGGCAGAGAACCCAACCCTACCGTTCTTCAATGCGAAAACACGACGTGTTTATGCCGGATACTGCGAGAGAGCCTCTAGTAAAGACACTCGATCGATGGGCTTCGTTAGATGGTCATTGAAACCGTTGTCGAGACACTTCTTACGTTCTTCTTTCATTGCATGGGCCGTAAGAGCGATGATTGGACGATCGTAGCCTCGACGCCTTAATTCTTTGGTCGCCTCATAGCCGTCCATTTCGGGCATCTGAAGATCCATCAGAACCAAACTGAATTTCCCATGAAGAGCGCGCTCAAGAGCTTCTTTGCCATTCGCAGCGGTCTCAACTCTTGCACCAGCACTGCGTAGAATTTTTTGAATGAGCGCCTGATTGTCAGCGCTGTCATCGACAATCAGAATATCGAGGTTGCTCAAGTTCTTCTTGAGCTCCGGAACCTGCAGCAGGTTCGTGACGTTCTTCATCGGCTGAGGATCATAGCTGCGGAACAAAACTTCCTCATGCATCCCCGGATCGATGGTAATACAGAACGTACTACCCTCTCCGCGCTGACTATCTAGCAACGTGACGTCACCACCAAGAGCTTGCGCAAGTTCTCGCGAAAGAACGAGGCCCAAACCTGTTCCACCGAAGCGTCTCGTCGTCGACGGGTCCGCTTGAGTGAATGGAGCAAAGAGACGCTTTACCTTGTCTGGATCAATTCCTTCGCCAGTATCCTTTACGATGAAGGCGAGTTTATTTTGACCGTCGTTGAAGAGCATTTTGACTCGCACATCGACTGAGCCTTTTTCAGTGAATTTGATAGCGTTGCCGACAATATTGAGCAAAATCTGACGAAGCCTCAGCGGGTCAGTGACAATCGTCGTTGGCATCGGACCTTCAGACTTCACAATCAAGCGAAGCCATTTTTCACCAGCCTCCAAATTGAGGACGGAACCAATCTCAGACATGATTTCTGTAAACGGCACCTCGACCTTCTCAACTTCAAGCTTCCCAGCTTCAACCTTCGACAAATCGAGAATGTCGTTAATAATATTTGAGAGCAAACGACCGTTACGCTTAATGATTTCGATGCTGTTCACTCGCTCAGATGGAGTGATATCTGGACTTAGCAAAAGCTCCGAGAATCCGAGCACAGCACCCAAGGGCGTTCTAATTTCGTGGCTCATGTTCGCCAAGAATGCGCTCTTGGTTTCATTGGCTACTTCGGCGGCCTCTTTCGCCCCTTTGAGTTCCTTTTCTCTTTCTTCGAGAGCCAGCGTTCGTTCGTGCACACGCTTCTCAAGCTCTTCATTCACGCTGCGCATGCTCTCTTCAGCCTCTTTGAGCTGAGTGATATCGCGAACGATTTTTGAGAATCCGCTGACGTGGTGATCGCGATCATAGATCGGACTGACCACAATATTGGCCCAGAAGGGTTGTCCGTCTTTTCTTTTTCTTAATGCCTCACCTTTGAAGCGCCCATAGGCTTGCGCTGCTCGCAATTCGATGTCGGCCGTATTTTTTGCGATATCTTCGTCCGTGTAGAGTATGGAAACATGCCGTCCGATCGCTTCTTCGTCGCTAAATCCGGTGATTCGCTCAGCCCCGAAGTTCCAAGTCGCAATGATCCCTTTCGGATCAAGAACGAAGATCGCATAGTCTTCGACCGCTTCAACGAGAGTACGAAACCTCTCTTCGGTGCTTGAGACTATTTCTTCTGATCGCCTCATTCGCATATTGAGGATGCGTTGGCCAATCGACGTGGTCAGGACAAGACCCAAAATCAACATGGTTGTTGAGATGACGGCGATGGTAAGCCCAGAGCTCACCAATAAGTTTGAACTCTTGATCGCCACGGAATCGTCATGAACGAATGTGGCTGCGAACATCCCGGTGTAATGCATGCCTGAAATCGCGACACCCATCAAAACACTGGCCGCGATCAGAAGAACGAAACGATGCGGTTTGTCTCTCAACTGAATCGCAATCATGAGTGAGGCAAACGACGCAGCCAAAGCGATCGCTACAGAGAGAAGAACGAGATAAACATCCCATTGAATTCTCGCTGCCATTCGCATCGAGTACATACCGATGTAATGCATACCGCTGATGGCGGCTGCCATCGAGATACCGCCTGAAACGATGGAACTCATCGGAACCGTCGGACGACTGACGACGAAAAGAGCGAGTGCGGATCCAGCAACAGCGACGACGACAGACAGAACCATCAAAGGAACGTCGTAGGCCATCTCCATTCCCGGCATTTCGAAAGCAAGCATTCCGACAAAATGCATGCTCCAAATACCAATACCCATCGCCGTCGCACCAAAAGTGAGCCATATCGCCTGCGCTCTCCCTTTTGCTTGCGTGACACTATAAGCAAGGTTGAGTGCGACATACGAAGCCAGAACCGCTACTGCGACGGAAAGAATAACAAGAGATGGAATGTACCGAACTTCCATGACCATATAGCTTGCAAAGTAACACAGTTTTCTAAAGACACCTTGTGCAACTCTTTTGAGGCATAGAGTCACCCGTAAATTTAATAAACTGGAAGTATTTGTTAAAAAACAAACATATATTTTTCACAGACAGAACACGAATTCAGATCTTGGGCGTGAGTCTGATTTGCCCGCGGCAATGCGAGCAAATTTCTTTTGCTGGCCAAGTAACTGGATTCTGAGCGATCTCGAAGGCGTGTTTGCAAATTGGACAAGGGATGCTTCCGCCCACAATTTTCGATGTCTTTTTGTAAACAACCGATGCGGCGATAGGTCCAATCACAAAAAACAGTGGAACTAAAACAAAATGCGCAATCGGAATGAGAACCGTGAAAGCAGAGATCGCCCAAAACACCCCGAGGGTTTTCAGTCCACGACTGAGGCGCTGATTGTGACTGAAGGTGGTCACCTGAATGACAGCCGAGACCGGCTCACTCGTATTGCTTGAAACGCGAACGCTGACATCTTCTATGTTCATGTTCTTTCCGCCATCTTAATCAATCGCATCGATGCGTGTTCATAAAAAGAAATCGGGTCAATCAACTTCGCAGCTCCCTGAGCTATGATCGCCGCTAGCATAAGAACGACAATCACATCACTCGAACGAGTCATCTCAAGAACAAGAATCATCGATGTGAACGGCGTGCGGGTGAGACCTGTCAAGAAAGCGACCATTCCAACCAAGACCCAGAGTTCCGGATTTGCACTACCCGCGAGAGATCCAAAGAAAGACCCGAAACCCGCACCACTCGAAAGCGCAGGAGCAAAAACTCCTCCGATAACACCGCCAGAATAAGTTAGAAAATTCGCAGCAACGCGAACAAATCCAGTCGACCAATCCGCCATATGCTCGGGATGAGATAGAAGATTGACGATCACTTCGCGGCCTGAACCCATCGCAACTCGCCCACTAAAGAATACTAATGTCGCCATCGCGAATCCGCACGCCGCTGTCACAGCCATGCGGTTTCTAAAAATCAACGAAGATCGCCAGCTCAAGGCACGGACAATCACCACGCCAAAGAGTCCGCCGATAGCACCGATGGCAATCGACCCTAGCGAAAGAAGAAAAATTTCGGCTGCGCCTGATACCGTCAGAGTCGTTGTTCCGAGATAAAGGTAGTTGCCGAGAATCGCTTGAACCAATAGTCCCGCAATAATGACCGCGTGAAAGATTGCAGTACGAACATGACTGATGTGCACCTTCGCCAGCTCTTCAATGGCGAACACAATACCACCCAAAGGAGTGTTGAAGGCCGCAGCAAGTCCTGCGGCGCCACCCGCAAGAATCATCGGCTGAAGATTCGTGGAGGCTTTAGCTTTTGGCCAGTAACGGTGAACCTGATTGAAAATCGCCGCAGAAATTTGAAGATTCGGTCCCTCTCGACCGGTCACTGCGCCGCCCAGCACGCAAAGGCATGAGCCGATGAATTTCGCGATCATCATACGTATTCCGAGCATTCGATCGAGAAATGTATTCGGATGACGACTCATCTCGACTGCGGCAATGAGTTGCGGAATCCCGCTCCCAGCTGCCGTTGGAGAAAATAGTTCGGCCAAAAGTGTCGAGCCAATGATGGCGACGGGAATAGAGATGAAAACGAGCCAATGATGGGCTTCAAAAATCGAAAGACCCATTTGCTCACACCAGGCAAATACCTTGGCGTAGAAAATGGAGACGAGTGCGGCGATCGTCGCAGCTCCCCAGTAAGGCATCATTTTCGTGGAATGGGATACTATCGTAGAATAGGACGGAACTCTCAAATGACGACCTCGCAAGTCGTCAATCTTCGCTTCGCCGCCTCTACTTAGTCATTGCCGACTGCATCGAAACGCTGCGTCATCCGAGCATACAATTCGGGATTTGCCTTCTCGGTGACCATCAACGTCGCTGTTGCTGGAACAAATTCGTCTGCGTCCGTCGTGAAAGCGTTGATGACGATGACGCCTGACTTTTCAAATTGCGAAATCATGATCGTTGAACCTTGCACTTTCGCTCGACCCAAATCGCCCGAAGCCAATGGCGAATCTTTAGTAACAAGACCTTTCAGGTTCGAATCGCCCAAAAAGTATCGTCCATCACCTTTCAAACTCGCTTCTGTTCGTTCAAGCGATGTCAAAAGCGTCTGCACGTCATTGAGTGCAGTGACTCTGTTCTGCGGCTGAACAGTCGTGCGTTTCGAGATAACGAGCGCAAGCGGCCTTGCCTTCGCTGGGTCCGACTCAAAGCTTTGCACAACATGCAGAAGAGCCGAGGCTCCCTCAGCTGACACCGGAGCAGCCGCACTGGCGCGTACTTTCTCTCCCGGGTCATGGCTCACGGCCGCGTACTGCTCTTTTACGAGGGAAATTCCATGGTTTGCCCCGACAACAACGGCGGCGAGTAATGCGTACTTAAACGCCTGTTTACGAACGATGTTCATCATGAA
>DATLHP010000038.1:0-3257 GCA_035539835.1 Bdellovibrionales bacterium | reverse complement strand
GTTATTAACTGCGTTATGTCTCAAGCAAATAAAATTAGTTTTGACATGATTTTGTGTCGCGAGAGTGGCGCGCAAAGAGTTTTTTTCCTGATGCGCGGTCGCGTTGTGCGCGAGAGAAAATTACTTGTAAGAGTCAAATCTCATGCGAGTGAATCGCCTTCTAGAGCACTTTTCTGATTTCCATGCATGCTCAACAAATCCCGGAAAACCGTGTTTTAAAAACACGTGTTAGATTTCTTTCGTTCATCGCGAACGAGAGGAGAGAGCGCATGTTTGAGATCTCAAAAGAAGAAGTAAAGAGAATTCGCAGTATCCCTGAATCTGATTTTACTCGTGAGTTTGGAAATGAAGTTCGACTTGAAACTAGACAAACTCTTGTCATCGTTCATTTCATGCGCGAAGCGGACCGAAGAAAAATTTGGGCGATCGAAGGCTACTCGACTCTCGCCAAATATTGCGTAAAAGAATTCGGAATGTCGGATACAGACTTTTACCGAAAGCTCTCGATCATGAATACGATCCGGGACCTTCCAGAAGTTGAAGAAAAGATCTTGGAAGGAAAACTTAATCCTACGACCGTTGCTCAGGCGAACACCTATTTTAGAAAAGAAGCAAAGTTTAAGAAGAAGAAAGTCTCTGTAGAGGAGAAAAAGGAGGTTTTACTCAGTCTCGAGGGTTTGACTCAAAAATCCGTCGAAAAAGAATTGGCTGAGTTATTACCTGAGCCAGTCGTTCTTGATCAGAAAAAACATATCGGGAACGGGCGGACTTTGAATCAATATACCTCTGATGAAGAGCTCAATCATAAACTCGGTCGTCTAAAAGAAATTCTGGCTAATGCTCTTCCGAAAGATCCAAGCCAATGCGAGCTTCTTCATAAGATTTGCGACATTGCGCTAGAGCGGGTAGATCCCTTGAGAAAGCCGAGAACGAAATCAGATGTGCAATCTGAAAGCTCAGTGGAGCCGGCAAAGACCCCGGCAATGGTTATTAATCGCGTCAAAAGATCCTACATATCAATTCATACGAAACGTGAGGTCATTCATCGAAACGAAGGCCAGTGTGCGTTTGTAGATCCAGTTTCAGGTCGACGATGTGATGCGAGGGCCGCGCTTCAGTTTGATCACATCATGCCGTTTTCAAAAGGCGGCGATGATTCGCCCGAGAACTTAAGATTGCTTTGCCCGGCTCATAACCAGCTCTGTGCGATTCAGGAGCTTGGGCATGAGAAAATGAGCCGGTTCTTGCCTTCGATTCGGTGAAAAAATCAGATTCAATGATTCGTTCGTCTTAGACTTCGGCCGCGCGCGAGCGCGGAGCCGGTTTTGTTACCGGCTTTGCGCGCATCGCGAAGATTTTCAAAAGATCCGAAACGTCGCGGACGAAGACGATTTGTTTTTTGATCTTTTCTTCGAAATCGCTCATGTGTTTGCGATTCGATGCAGGCATCACGAAGCGGTTGAAGCCAAGCTTCATTGCTTCGCGCACGCGGGCTTCGGCAAACGAAACCGCGCGAACTTCGCCCGTCAGACCGATTTCGCCAAAGAAGCATGTTTTTGCGTCGATCTCTTCTTCGCGCTCGGTTGATATCAAAGCTGCTGCGACTGCAAGATCGGCAGCCGGTTCGATGAGTTTCAAGCCGCCAACGACGTTGATGAAGACGTCAGCGTAGGCGAGTTTCATCGACAGATGCTTGTTCAATACCGCGATCAACAAGTGTACGCGATTGACTTCAAAGCCAAGCGAAGTACGGCGAGGTTGCGGCATCGGGGATGAATTGGTGAGGGCTTGAATTTCGCACAGCAGAGGACGAGTGCCTTCCATTGAGCTGAAGACAGCCGAGCCAATTAATTTCTGGCCGCGCTCCTCAAGAAACAATTCTGAAGGGTTGTCGACTTGCGCGAGACCTTTCGAATCCATCGAGAACACGCCGAGTTCGTGAGTCGCGCCGAAGCGGTTTTTCAAAGCACGAAGCAAACGGAATTGATGGGATTGATCGCCTTCGAACGAAAGAACGGTATCGACCATGTGCTCGAGAACTTTTGGTCCGGCGATGTTGCCTTCTTTTGTCACGTGACCAATCAAGAAGACGGCAATGCCGTTGCCTTTAGCGAGACCCATCAATTGCGCAGCACTCTCGCGAATTTGTGAAACTGAACCGGGTGCAGAGTCGATTTCAGGCAAAAACACCGATTGAATGGAGTCGACGATCAGAACATCGGGCTTCACAGATTTGGTGAGTTCGCGAATGGATTCGAGATTGGATTCACTCGCCATATGAACTTTGCCCGAGCGGACACCGAGTCGTTGTGCGCGAAGTGCCGACTGGCTGACAGATTCTTCGCCTGAAACGTAGAGAACCGTTAGATCGTTTTTCGCGAGGCCCCCGGCCATCTGCAATAACAAAGTCGATTTACCGATACCTGGATCACCGCCGAGCAGAATGAACGAGCCCTCGACGAGACCTCCGCCCAGAACGCGATCCAATTCACCGAAACCGGTCTGCGCTCGAGTGAGTTTCGACGCTTCAATGTTTTGATCGAGGGTAACGAATTGAGTTTCTGACGCCGCTGAGCCCGTGCTCCAGCCCCTTTGTCTGGCAGTCGTAACGGTCTCTTTTTCGACGGTCTCTTCGACCAAAGAATTCCAGGCTCCACAGTCGCTACAGCGGCCTTCCCATTTCGCTCGTTGAGTTCCGCAGGACTGGCAAACATAGACTGATCTAGATTTGTTCTTCGCCATGATTCGGGCCCCGATTTTCCATAAAAATAATCAACCGCTTTACCGATAAAATTGGGTACCATGAACGTCCATCAGGCGACAACTCTTCATGGACGTGAGGGCGTGCTTTTGAGCGGGAAACTTCGAACTTGCAAATGCTTAGTTTCACTCGTGTTAGCGGTATCGCTCGGCGTCCCATTTCCGGCCTCGGCACAGCCGAATAAATGGCGTCAGCCAGCTCAAGCTCGTCCGGAAGCCGCACCCATTCAAGATGCCTTGAAAAAAGAGAGTTCAGGCAAAGTCGATGATGCTCTAAAAACACTCTCAAAAATCGTTGAGAAAGAAAAAGAAGCTGAAAAGCGGGCATTGGCTCGCTTTGCAAAGGCCGTTGTTCTCGATCGCAGCGGGCGGGTTTCGGAAGCCGATGCCGAATACACTGCGGCCATCACAGACGGACTCAGAGTTTCTGACTACGCGTACTTTCATCGCGGAGTTTTACGTAAAAAACAGGGTATGCTCAAAGAAGCGCGCCAAGA
>DATLHP010000037.1:0-2954 GCA_035539835.1 Bdellovibrionales bacterium | reverse complement strand
CTTCATAGGCCTCCGAGAAGTCGTTGTTACTAATAACGACATCGGGTTCAAAACCGGCGACAGAAATACGTCCATTCTGAATCACCGCCGCATCAGCAATGATTTCGCCATAAGAAGCGCTTTGCAAAGTCATCTTCTCACCCGTACGCATCCGAGGAAATGCGATTCGCGCCTCAAAACCGGCGGTGGTGATCAATTTCAGGAGAACAGCAACGTTGTCCCAATAGAATGGATTGCTCGTGTGCTCTTCGGTCAGAATCAGAACACGTTTTGCCTCGCCATAATGCCGCTCAATGTATTCTTTGACGAGTTCATCGCAGTGATCACGATCCGTTGGACAAATATTGTTGAAGCCCGCTGGATAGATGTTTGCGTCGACATTGGTCACCTTGTGTCCGAAGTCGCGAATATCATAGCTCGAATAAAACGGAACATCGACGCCCGCTCGGACCTCTTTGAACCACGTCTCAACAGCCGTACAATTCTGCACGATTTTTTTGTGGATCTCGTCTTGAACCATTAGGAAGCGATCCTTTCATTCGACGCATCTGAAGCGGCAAGCTTTCGAACGGCGTCGGTGGCGCCCACTACGGACGCGGGCAGCAAGAAAAAATTCAGCCCGGGAATCAAAAATACCACAGCCAACATTGCGCTGAAACCCAGCACAAAACCGAAGTGAGACCTCAGAAAATCAATTCTCCGCCGAAGCTTCCACTGCATCGCTTCGAATGCGTAGTCACAGATATCGCTTGTGACAATGCACATAAAGCAGACTGAGGTCACAATTCCTACACCCGGAATGAAAGACAATACAAACAACAGGAATCCGACGATGGCAAATGTAAACGTGCGAATGATTGATACAATTGCCATTCTCAAACTCACGCGCACCCACGTGAACATGTGAAATTTCTCGTCTTTCAGCGATCCCGAAGCGATCAGAACGCGCTCTGCCAATAGCGAATAGAGTGGGGACGCAAACAGGCGAGTAATGATCCAGAGCATATAAAGTAGAAAGAGTGCAAAAGGTGGCCACAGCAAAACCGGAATGACCCATGAGAGAACACCGTAAAGGGAGCTTCCCGATCGAATCGTCAAAGCTTTCAGAATCCATGAGGTCGTTGGTGCAACAAAACTCGTTACGAACGGTAGGCCCCAAGCGAGTCCAACCACAAAAATAACAAGAGTGATGAAGAACGGAAGAATGGCCAAACGACGAATCGACGTATTGGAGGCCATTATCGTGACTCCTCGCACGGAGGCGAGGATGCCGAGCATCACTTCCGAAAAGACACTCATAAATTCGGATCCTCAGAGGCCTTCGGCGGCGGCTTTGGCAGAGCCTCTTTGCTGCTTTCCAAAAATCTGCGCTCCAAGTCCGATGGCTCCGCATCAACGACACGTGCGACTCCGCCACCGCTTCGGCGGCTGATCGCCTCTTTCGTTAGCCCTTCACCCGCAGGTCTTTCGAGTAAAAGAGCCTGAATACGCTTATCGACATCAGCCAAAGCAGAGAGAATTTCGCTAACGCTTTCTCCAGTCGGCTTTGCATCTTTCGGCAATGCTCGGGCCCGGAGTTCAGCCATCGTATCGAGAACAAGTGCCGATCGATCCCACTGCTGTTGCTGCTTCGTTCGTTCTGCCAATAAAGGATCCCCATCGTCTGGCAATGGAGCAACCTCGATCGATTGAATCAAATCACGATAGACGCCAATCAATTCTTTAGCGGCCTTCTCGGACCACGGAGCACGGTCGAATTCCGCCGACTGAAGAAGGTAGACCTGCGAACGTGCAAGCGGCCGCAGTATCGAGTTCATGTCATTCCAGTTGATCTGACGACGAGACATTTCGCCCATGAAATAGAGCGTACTCGGAAGCCATTCAGGAATTTCGCCCTTCGCCTGTTGTCTGAGACGCGCGATTCCGACTTCGGCCTTACGATAAAACTCAGTCGCAAGATCAAAACCACCAACTCGGGCGTAAGCCGCTCCCAAGCGCGCCGGAAGTTCAGCATCCGCGATCTCAACTGGAAGAGACTTTTTTCGCTGAATCAAATCCGTGAGAACAGCGACGACTTGTTGTTCGTCACCAAGAGCTTCGTAACAAAACGACAACCGATAAAGGGCCATCGCTTGCAAACGCGGAGCTCGCTGTGTTGAGGCGACAACCGAACGGTACCGTTCAGCAGCCTCACTCCACCGTTCAAGTCCTTCGAGCGATCGACCCACATTCAGATTGGCCGATTGAGTCCAACGCGAAACTGGTTCGTCACGTAAGAGCGTAAGAAAACGATCTAAAGATTCTTGATATTTTTCTGAAGCCAAAAGGGCTGAAGCCTCTTTGTAGGCGTTGGTTGCAGATTTCGGAACCGCCGTGACCGTCACATGCTCAACGGGCGCCTCATCGACGTGCTCCATTGTCGAACATGCGCTGAACAATACAGCCGATGCAAACATCGAGAGACAAGAAACAAATTTAATTTTGCCCACCATTGGTGTCGCTCACTCCGCCAAGCACTCGCGCGAGGTCTAAAAGATCGTCGATGCCATGAATGTCTTCACGATACTCAGGCACTCGAACGACCTCGACCTTTCCGTCGAGACTCTTTTCGAACTCTTCGTAAAGACTATACCGAACCGCATAGTAATTTCGAAACTCTTCGAAGAACTTCAGGACCTTGTCGTAAGTGGAATCCCCTTGTGGCGCCTCTTCGACGTGCGCGGGCAACCAAAGTGGGAACGCTCGATTGATAACAACACCTTTTAACGCATAGTTCAGTGACGTCAGATTACGCCCTAGCTGGTTTGCCTCTGTGAGTTTGGCAGCATCAAAGCTGGTAATGACGATAAACGCTGTCTTCACATCATGAAGCAACGCAGAGGCGGCCGCGCTGCGTTCTCGCAACACTCGCTGAATTGAACGAACTGCGGTGAAGAAATCGACGAGTTCGGCAA
>DATLHP010000036.1:0-6162 GCA_035539835.1 Bdellovibrionales bacterium | reverse complement strand
CCGTAATGGTTCGGAAAAAGCTTAGTCAGGCTTATTTCGAGCTATCAAATGAATTCCCAGACTGAGGTCCAGAAAGATGCACCGTGCCTCGGAAGGGTGGATCTTTGGATGCAGAGCGCTGGGCGGAATGAGATTTCGAGGGCAGATTTTGTGCGCTCGGGCCCCTTCGGAAAATGTGCCCAAGAAAGACGCAATTCGCTAACTCTGAACATTCGTTTTCCTTCGGCAAATCATCTCTTCGTCGTAGTTGATAACGAAGTGACAACGATCTTTTGCGCATGGTACGAAATTAATGTTTTCATTTGGATATTTCGAATTTTAGAGGGTCTCCAGATTTGGGGATCAAAGGATTCCAATGGCCGCGCAAGAAAATCCGAACAGCACTCATCAGAACATCGAAGAAGCCGCGCGCTCTTTTGCGTTCACCACTCGTCTCGATGCGATCGTTGCATGGGGGAGAAAAAATG
Organism: Bdellovibrionales bacterium; assembly: GCA_035539835.1. Classification (GTDB taxonomy): domain Bacteria; phylum Bdellovibrionota; class Bdellovibrionia; order Bdellovibrionales; family JAMPXM01; genus DATLHP01. The sequence continues at coordinate 5,695 of DATLHP010000036.1, read as the reverse complement.
CTCTCTGGCCGATGCCGTACGGTACTGCATGTTGCGGGATCGAACTGATGTCGGTGATGGGACCAAAATACGACCTCGCGCGTTTCGGTGCCGAAGTCGTTCGCTTCTCTCCGCGCCAAGCTGATCTTCTACTCGTTGCGGGAACGATCACTGAAAAAATGGCGCCGGTTCTCGTGCACATCTACGAACAGATGCTCGAACCGAAATACGTCATCTCGATGGGCGCATGCGCATCGAGCGGCGGTTTCTACCGCGCGTACCATGTGCTTCAAGGCATCGACAAAGTTGTTCCTGTCGACGTTTTTGTTCCAGGATGTCCTCCGACGCCAGAAGCAGTTCTCGACGGAGTCATGTCACTTCAGCGCATGATCGCTGAAGGTCGTCCGCGTCCATGGTCAACAAACTGGAAACGACCAAGCTGGTTGAAGCCGGTTCACGCGTAAATAGTTTTTTTCTTGGGTCCACTCGAAAGGAACCTTCTCTGATGGCATCGCAAAATCTCGAGCAACTCAAAGGCGAACTCTCGCAAGCTTTGGCGAACAAAGAGCGCTTTGCTTCGTTCCGCTTCCACACGACGGCGTTCAATGACGACGTTCTCGAAATTCCGAAAGAAGACGTGATTCCGGTTCTTCGCTTCATGCGCGAATCGGGTCGCTTCGATTTCTTGATGGATCTTTGCGGAGCAGATTATCCGCAACGAGCGAAACGCTTCGACGTCGTTTATCACCTGTTCAGCTCGCGTAACTTCGCGCGCCTTCGAATCAAAGCACAAGTCGGCGAGAACGAGTCGATCGACAGTATTTGCTCAGTTTGGAAAAGTGCGAACTGGTTCGAGCGCGAAGCGTACGACATGTTCGGTATCAAGTTCGCTGGTCACCCGAATCTTCGTCGTATCCTCGTGCACCATGAGTTCAAAGGGCATCCGCTTCGCAAAGACTACGATGCCGACAAACAACAGCATTGCTCGACGACGCTTCCGCTTCACTTCGACAACGATGCTGAATGGAATCCAGCAGGACGCAGTCTTGTTCCGCTAAACATCGGTCCATCGCATCCAGCAACGCACGGAACTCTTCGTGTCATGGCAGAGCTTGATGGCGAAACAGTTGCGCGCGCAAACGTCGAACTCGGTTTCTTGCATCGCTGTTTCGAGAAAATGGGCGAGACTCACCCGTATAACCAAGTTATCCCGTACACGGATCGCTTGAACTATTGTTCAGCGCCGATCAACAACGTCGCGTACTGCAAAGCCGTCGAGCGCATGCTCGGAGTTGAAATCCCAGCTCGTGCGCAAGCGATGCGTATCATTCTCATGGAGCTCTCGCGAGTCATCGACCACATCGTTTGCATCGGTGCCAACGCAGTCGATCTCGGAGCATTGACGACGTTCTTCCATCTCTTCACGTACCGCGAGATGGTTTACTCGCTCTTCGAAAAACTTTGCGGCGCTCGCCTCACGGTTTCGCTCACTCGCATCGGCGGTATGGCACAAGATGCACCTCCGGGTTGGTTCAATGACGTTATGGATGTCGTGAAAAAGATCAGCCACGGCGTGGACGAGCTCGACACTCTTTTGACTGGAAACAAAATCTGGATCCAGCGCACGCAAGGAGTCGGTTCGATCTCTGCCGAAGACGCGATCCAGTGGGGATACACTGGTCCGTGCCTTCGCGCTGCAGGTGTGAGCCTCGATCTTCGCAAAGCACAACCGTACTACGGATACGATCAACTCGATTTCGACGTTCCGATTGGATCTTCGGGCGACGTTTTCGATCGCTATCTCGTTCGCGTCGCAGAAATGCGTCAGTCGCTCAAGATCATCGAACAAGTTTGCAAAAACGTTCCAGAAGGTGATTGGACGATTCGCGACAAAGGCATCGTTCTCCCAGAGAAAAAAGATGTTTACGGAAACATTGAAGGTCTCATGAACCACTTCATGTTGGTCATCAAAGGTCTTCGTCCTCCGGTTGGCGAAGTCTACGACGCAACGGAAGCAGGAAACGGCGAGCTCGGATTCTACGTCGTGAGCGATGGCTCGGGTCGCCCTTATCGCTTGCGCGCGCGTCCGCCGTGTTTTGCGATCTACCAATCTTTCCCTGAGCAAGTGACGGGCGGAATGGTTGCAGACGTTATTTCGGTACTTGGATCAATGAACCTCATCGCTGGCGAATTGGATCGCTAAGGACTATGGGAATGTTCAAGCTCTCTGCTGAAGGCCAAAAATACGTACAGAACGAACTCGCACGCTACGAAGTGAAGCAGTCGGCGATCATTCGCTCGCTCTACCGCGCACAAGACGAAAACGGCGGCTGGGTGAGCCCCGAAGTGATCGCACACCTTTCTGAGGTGATGGAGATCCCGGCGGCGCAGATCGAAGAAGTTGCGACGTTCTACACGATGTTCAATCTGCACAAAGTCGGAAAATATCACGTTCAAGTCTGCACGACGCTCACATGCGGAATGCTCGGCGGACGCGAACTCTGCGACACGATGATGAAAGAAGCGGGCTGCTCACGTCTCGGTGAAATGTCGAGCGACGGTATGTTCACGTTCTCGAAAGTCGAATGTCTCGGCTCGTGCGATACGGCTCCGATGCTTCAAGTGAATCGCGATCCATACATCGAGAGTCTCAATGAAGAAAAAGGCATCAAGCTCGTGAAAGATTTGAAGGCGAAGGGCGGGAGAGCGTAATGGCTGAAATCAAATATCTCTCTGAGCATTACGACAAAAAAGAATTTCGCTCGCTCGAGGGTTACAAAAAACTCGGCGGCTACGAAATGCTCGCAAAAGCTCTCAAGATGGACAAAGCAAAGATCATCGACGAAGTAAAAGCTTCGGGTCTTCGCGGCCGCGGTGGCGCAGGATTCCCGACGGGTATGAAGTGGAGCTTTCTCCCAAACAACGGAGAACCACGTTATCTTCTTTGCAATGCCGACGAATCAGAGCCTGGAACGTTCAAAGATCGTTTGATGATGGAGCGCGCTCCACATCAATTGATCGAAGGCATGATGATCTCGGCTTTCGCCGTCGGCGCGAAAAAAGCTTACATCTACATTCGCGGTGAATTCATGGGTCCGGCGATGATTCTCGAGCAAGCGCTTGCAGAAGCAAAAGCTGCGGGTCTCATCGGTAAGAACATCATGGGTTCGGGTTTCGATTGCGATCTCGATTTGTATCTCGGCGCTGGCGCATATATCTGCGGCGAAGAGACAGGTTTAATTTCTTCACTCGAAGGTTTGAAAGGTCAGCCGAAACTGAAGCCGCCATTCCCTGCGGTTCAGGGTTACCTCCGCAAGCCGACGATCGTGAATAACGTCGAAACGCTAGCAGCGGTCGTCTTGATTATGCGTGATGGTGCTCAAGGTTACCGTAAATACGGAACTGAAAAATCGGCGGGAACGAAACTCTTCTCGGTCAGCGGTAACGTCAATAAGCCAGGCACGTATGAAGTTCCATTGGGTTACAAGCTCATGGACATCATCAATAACGAGTGCGGCGGAATGAAAAACGGTCGTCAGTTGAAAGCTGTGATTCCAGGGGGATCATCGGCTCCAGTTTTGACAGCCGCCGAATGCCAAGATGCGACTCTCGACTACGAGAATATGACGCAAAAAGGAACCATGCTTGGTTCTGGCGCGATCATCGTGATCGACGATTCGAACTGCATGGTCGACGTTCTTTCAACGATCACCCACTTCTATCATCATGAATCTTGTGGTCAGTGTACTCCGTGCCGCGAAGGCACTGGCTGGATCGAAAAGATCGTCAAAGGAATGGTGAAGGGCGAAGGTAAACCTGGAGATCCAGATCTTCTGGTCAAAATCGCCGACAACATGAAAGGTCGCACGATCTGCGCACTTTCAGATGCTGCCGCTCTTCCGGTTTTGAGCTTCGTTCAGAAGTTCAAAGACGAATTCGATTACTTCGTTCGCGAAAAGCGTTCGAAAGTAAAAGGCACGAAGATCTACGCACAAATGAATCCATCAGCCGAAGCTCATCACTGAGGAAGAGACGATGTTGAAATGTACGATCAACGGTAAAGAACTTGAGGTGAAAGAAGGCACGACGATCATCGAAGCCTTCCACCAAAATCAAATGAGCATCGCGCATTACTGCTGGCACCCAGGATTGAGTGTCGCCGGTGTTTGCCGCCTTTGCATGGTTGATATCGAAGGCAATCCAAAGCTTCAGATCGCCTGCAACACGCAAGTCACTCAAGGCATGGTCATCCGCACTGAGACCGAAAAGGTGAAGGATGCGGTGAAGTGGGGACTCGATTTCCACTTGATCAACCATCCTCTCGATTGCCCGATCTGCGACCAAGCCGGTGAGTGCGGTCTGCAAGATCAATACATGGCTTTCGGTAAGTACGATCCAGAGATGGCCGAGAAGAAGGTCAAAAAGCACAAGGTCGTCGACCTTGGAAAACGAGTCGTTCTCGATTCTGAACGCTGTATTCTTTGCTCGCGCTGTGTTCGCTTCACCGACGAAGTTTCGAAGTCGCATGAACTCGGAATCTTCAATCGCGGCGATCGTGCAGAGATCGGAACGTTCGATGGAAAGCCGCTCGACAATAATTATTCTTTGAACACTGTCGACATCTGCCCGGTCGGAGCGCTCACTTCGCGTGACTTCCGTTTCCGTCAGCGCGTTTGGCTCTTGAAAGAGCACAACACGATCTGCACAGGCTGCTCGACAGGCTGTAACGTGAAGATGTTCTACAACAAAGAAGGCGTGTTCCGTTTGAAGCCGGTCTACAACAAAGACGTCAACGGCTACTGGATGTGCGACGAGGGTCGCGACACCTATAAGTTCGTCAATAAGTCGGCTCGTCTTCTCGACGCGCGTGTGATGAACAAGGGCGCTGGCGAGTGGCTTCTTCCAGAAGTCGCAGCGAAAAAAGTCGGAGAAACTCTTAAAGGCAGCGGTCGCACGACAGCTCTTGTTCTCACTGGTCAGTACAGTGTTGAAGAGTACGAGGCGATCGTTTCGTATTTCAAAAACGAAGTCGGCACGGATCGCATTTTCCATTGGAAAAACAATCCAGAGAACTTCGAATCATTCGATGGACTTCTTCTTCGTGGTGACAAGAATCCGAATACGAAGGGTCTTATCGAAACGCTTTCGAAGAACGGCATGACGGCACAATGGAAAGACTTGGTTGATGGGCTTCAAACGGGCGCGATCAAAACCGTCGTTGTTGCTGGTCCTGAAAACCAAGCGGCGTTCCCTGATTTGAAGGCGAAGATCATCGAACTATCGAGAGCTTCGAAACTCGTCTGGATGCAGGCGGGTAAAAACGATCAGCTTGAAGCGCTCGACGGCGACGTGACTCTGATCCCGTTGAAAACTTACGTCGAAAAAGACGGAACATATGTTAACCACGCTGGTATTCGTCAGACGGTACACGCAGGATTGACTGTGGTTCCAAATTCTCTATCGCTCATCGAGGCGGTTCATCTCTTCCGCGGTGAAGTCGTTCAGCCGGAAGCCGAAGGGCCGATTCTTGGTAAGGGCCGAGTTCACAACGAGTACACACTCGTTCGAGGTACATTATGAGTTTGGTACAAAGACCGAAGCCGATTGCATCTTGGTATCTTCCGGGCATTTTCGCCGGAATGCGCCTGACGTTCGGCAAGATGATAAAGAACTTGGTCAACCGCAAGGGGATGCCGACGTTCAATTACCCAGAAGA
>DATLHP010000035.1:0-13565 GCA_035539835.1 Bdellovibrionales bacterium | reverse complement strand
AGCTCATCGGCAATCATCATTGCCTGATCTCGAATCGCGCGAGTTCCCCGCACGCTCAAAAGAAATGCCTCAAACGCAGCGAGTGGAACGGATTTTTTCTCGTCAAATGAACTCACGTTGAGAAAAACCTGATGCTCTTCTTTAACTGGACCACAGATCGTTTCGATCGGTTGCTCTAAAAATAGACGCTGATTGGCGCACATCGTTTCAGCAGCTCGCAACTCTGCATCGAAGCAAAAGCCGTCTTGCTGCACGATGTGCTGCACACGCTCTTCGAGCATAAAGCGAATCACTTCACTCGGCGCGATCGATTTTACGATGCCAATCGGTCCAGTCTTCTTCAAGCTGCCCCACGATAGCTGCACAGTACGAGCGTCACATCGTCATCTAGCGGAGTTTCTCCGCGGAAAGATTCGATTCGCTGCACGACGCCAGTCAGAGCCTGGCTCGTCAACGTGCCTCCCGCCATTTCTGCAGAAAGAGCTTTGATGAAGCGACGCTCGCCCCATTGTTTTGCTTCCGGATTTTTCACATCAACGACACCGTCGGTATAAAACACGACTTGGTCGCCTTCTTTCAGCTGAACACTCGCCTCTTTGAATTCAGCACCAGGCTGTTCACCGAGACGCGGGTTATTGACAGCATTCAATGGAATAAAGTCGTCACGCGATGGTTCTTCCATTGTGTGGTGTAAAAGAAGTGGTGGCTCATGCGATGCATTGGCATAGGTCATGATGCCGGTCTTGCGATCGATACACGCAAGGAAGAACGTCATCATCATTTTGCCTTTAGAAGTTTCGCAGATCGCACGATTCAAAATTCCGAGAGACGCCGATGGCGTGCTTTCAGGCCCAAATTGTATAACACTCGCGACAGCGCGAGCCGCACTTGTCAAAAGCGCGGCTGGTGCTCCGTGACCGGTTACGTCGCCGACCCAAATGTAAGTCTTGTCGCCATTTTCAAAGTAATACCACCAGTCACCACCGCACTCAGAGGCCGGCATGTAGTGACCTGAAATATGAATTCCACCAAGTTCCGCATTCGGCTCTGGGAACAAGGTCTCTTGAACAGCTGATGCCGTCGCAAGTTCGGCTTCCATACGTGCTTTTGCTGCCGTCTCTTTCATCAGACGCGCAACCTCTTCGGCCATTGTATTGAAGCTTGAAGCCAATTGTCCGATTTCGTCTTTTCCGCTCACTTCGACACGGAATTCAAAGTCGCCCTCGGCAACTTTCCTTGTCGCACTGCTGAGAAACACCAAAGATGAAGTCAGTCCGCGCGACGCGAGAACCGCCAAAATCGCAGTTGCCGACATGACGGCAATAAAGAACAAGAAAGACTTCTTCAAGAGAATATCAATCGCTTGAAGTGCCGCTTTACGATTCACCATTGAGACGACAACGAGATCAGCAACACCAGTGTCAACGAATGAAGCAAGATAAGCTTCACCCTTCGGAGATTTCAATTCTGCAATCCCCTCTGGGATTTTCGATTTCGCAAGCTCACCCCATATAACAGAAGGCTGCCAAACGGTCGGCTCCCATGATGCGAACAAAGGTTCCGCATCTGATTTCGTCATAAGGAAGCTCATGTAAGCACCCTTATCTCCGAAAACCTGCGAGAGTTCAGCGGCATCAAAAAGTGCCAGAGCAATAACGTGTCGTGGATCCGAAACATCACCGAAACGCGCCGCCAACCAAACACGCGCACCCGACGGATCACGACGAACAACGAGATTTCGTCCGCGTGCTTCTGCAACAAGGCGTGATTGGAAGTCTTCTGTAATCGCCGCATCACCTTTACGAAGTGTTACCGTTGATTGGTAAACCCCTCCTTCTGGATCGAAGGCATGGACTTCAAAAGCATGAAGCTTTGGTTCTTTCTCGAAGTAATACTGACCTGTCTCAGAAAGATCTTTCGTGTCGCCGCGATAACTTAAAACGATGGCCTGCGAAATACTAACAACCGAGGAAATCTCTGAACTCACACGTGTTGCACGTGTTTTCGAAACTGAAAGAGATGAATCGAAGATATATGCGATCTTATCTTTTTCGAAGATACTGACAGCAAGGGCGAGAAACAGTGAGAGTCCCACAATCGGGATCACCGTCAATGCAACGAGAAGCTTATATCGCAAAGAAACGTTCTTTAGTTTCATGCCAGCTCTATCGGCGCGTTTTCATTGGGAACTTAATTCTGGACCTGTGAAGAGATGGTCTAGACCGAAAAGCTAGACCAAAGACTATCCACTTTTGTTCGCACCGGATCGATACGTAGAGAGAGGAAGAGGACCTTTTTCAATGAGTGATACGGAACAGTCTGAAAAGACTGAGAACAACAACGAAAAACGCAAACGGAGATTCGCACTACCACTGATGCGATTCAAGTTTGGCGTGGACAGCATCATTCTTGCGATCGCAAGTTCGATGCTCGTTCTGTCGTTGGTATTTCTCTTTGCTGATGGTTACTTGTTTGGCGGTGGCGACTACGCCAACCTGATGGCCGTCGGAAAATTCTCAACGAGTAAAAATGATGTCCGTCGTCGAGTCGATGCGGGCCTCAGCTGGAGCACAGTCTACTCGAAAGACATCGTTTATGAAGGCGATAGCATCTTCACGGGCGATAGTTCAGAAGCTGCCATCCAACTCGACAACGGCACCGTACTGAAAGTCGATCCAAAATCTCTGGTCGTCATTCGCACAAAGGGCAACAAACTCGAGATCGATCTTCAATACGGAAGCTTGCAAGGAAAGATCGGCAGTGGCGACGATCAGGCCATCGTCCTTACTCAAAACGGTCAATCACAAGAACTCTCTGGTCAGAACTCTGAACTCCGAATCGTGAAGGACGAGAAATCGGTCAACACTCGAGTTCAGATTGTTTCGGGTGAAGTAAAGTTCAAAGACAAAAACTCAGTGAAAGTCGTCAAGAAAGACGAAGAACTGAGCGTCGACGACAAAGGGCCTGCAAAAATCACTCGCGCGGATGTCGTTCTTGTTTCTCCTTCCAGCGGCGATATTCAATGGCTCTCAATCGGAAAGTCGACGCCATTCAAATGGAAACCGGCAAAGAAGAGCTTCAACGGCGTTTTTGAAATCGCCAAAGACCCTTCGTTCGCTGTGAAGATCCGCGAAACACCAGTTACTGGAACTTCAATCAATGTCGGTGACACTCAAGAAATTCGAGGCCCGCTCTATTGGCGCGTACGATCGATTGAAGCCGGAGCCAACAATCCAGTGGCTTGGAAGGTTTCGTTATTTGATGACGTTCCCCCACTTCCGGTTCTTCCATCGGCGGATCAGATTCTAATGATCCCGAAGAACTCGAAATCCGGAGAAGTATCGACCTTCCTCACTTGGGAAGATACTTCTGGATCACAAGACTTCGAATATGAGATCTCGCGCATTCCAGATATGCGCAAACCGTTTGAAGCCGGTAAAACGACCGAATTCGGAGCAAGAGTAAAGCTTCTCGAAGGCGACTACTACTGGCGCGTTAAAGGTCTTCATGCTGAGCGAAAGAATTCGCCATGGAGCCGCGTTATGCACTTTGCAGTTCGTCGAGGTGATCGCGAACTCGAAGCTCCACAGCTGCTCGTTAAGAAGCTGGAGTTTAAAATTCCTCGCAGCGTTCTTCCGCCCGCCGGCGAGGTCGTCGATCATGTTCAAGTCTCCGACGCTCCTGCATTTGAGTGGACTCCGGTTAAAGAAGCTGTCTCTTACGTTGCTGAATTTTCAGAAGATGAAAACTTCAATCGCGCAGATTCCGTCGACATCACTGACGGTACGAAGTTCGCACCGACGACAGTTCGCCCTGGCTCGGCTTACTTCCGCGTGAGAGCAAAAAATAAGAGCGGAAAACCAGGAAAACCGTCGGACATCGGCCGTCTCGAAATCGAATTGCCGGCACCGAAACTCGCAGGTATTCCAGACAAAAAACTGTCGTCGTTCAAAAAGAAAGAGCTTGATAAAGCCGTTCACGAATTCAAAGTGCAGTGGGAAGGTCTTCCCTTCGCCAGTAAGTATGAACTCGTCTGGGGTGCCGATTCTGAGTTCAAGCGTTCAAAAGCGATTTCGCTCCAAGGCACCGAAAAGAAAATCAAAGTCATGAAGCCGATGAACTATGCGGCGAAAGTTCGCGCTCTGAATGCCAAGGGTGAGCCGATCAGCCCGTATTCAAACGTTCAGATCGCTGGCTTTGAAAAAGAATTGAAGATCGCAAAGCCGATTCCAAAACCGATCGAGCTTCCAAAGATCGTCGAACAACCGAAGCCTGCTGGATCTCGTGAGCCTGCTGCTGCGTTTGGACTCGCGGGTGTTCGCATTCTTGAGCCGAAGGCCAATACATCACTGGTCTCTCTTGAACATGCTCCAACGTTCGTGCGTTTCACATGGCGCTCATACGCGAAAGCGCAACACTACGTCATTCAAATCGCTGAAGATGCTGACTTCACGAAGGTCGTAAAGAAAACGACGGTAAAACAAACCGCTTTCGTCTTCGAAGATGCTCTTCCTGAGGGAAAAGTGTTTTGGCGAGTTCGTGCAAAAACAAAGGGCGGCTACTCCGAATGGTCCGAAGTCACCGCCCTCAATGTTCTCTATCGTTGATTAACGATCTCTACGTTCCTTCGAGCGCGCGTCACCCACATCATTCGTAGAAACACCGCCAGTGCCGGCTTCGCCACCACCTGAACGGCCGCCAAGCATATCGTCAGATTCGATATCTCTTGAACTGCGGCGATCGTCAGTTCTGTCAGTTCTGTCCGTCTCAATTTTTGTGCTCTGCTTTCCAAATTGCTCATTTGATTGAGACGAACGAGTTCCTGAAGCAGAATTTCGATTCTGATTCTGTGAATTCTCATTTGGATTTTGATTGCGATTAGCCATGACCGTCCTCCTTGGTTATTAGTGGTCCTTGTTGATCGGCCTTTCAAAGCCGAATTCCATTTCGGTGCTTATGGTGGTGTCGTAGTCCATGCCTTCGATGTATTCGCGTCGAATCGTGCTTGAATGAAACTCGACGCTCGTCTCACCGGCTCCGGTGATCGTCATAGACTCTTTTGTCTCTTGTCTGCGTTGCGAGCGCATGTCGCCCATGCTTGAAGACGCCTCTGGAGTGTCCTGAGAATTTGTTTCTCTGTGCATTGCCATCGTGTCTCCTTTCGACAGGGATCATCTTAGACCTGTGAACTATGCCGGCGCTTGAAGAGGTTGTTGCGATCTCTTCTTGGTGCGGTATGATTTCTCACATTCATGGAATCTTTTTCGTTTCTCTTTGTGCTCGCAGGCCTCATTGCTGGTTTTATAGACTCGATTGCTGGCGGCGGCGGTCTCATCACTGTTCCTGTTTTCAGTATCGTTCTTGGACCAGGCGCAGATGCGATCGGCACAAACAAAATCGCCGGCGTCGTGTCGTCTCTTATGGCGCTTTTGATCTATTTGCGCGGCGGACACGTTAGCCTCAAAGGCAACAAACGCTTTGCTGTTTTCGTCGCCGTCGGCGCATTGGCCGGAGCTTCACTTTCACCGATGATTCCGAGTGCAGTTTATAAATGGCTGATTATTGCGATTGCTCCGATCATGCTCTGGATTGTTTTACGCAAGGATCTTTGGATTCACGACGCTGCTGTGGGCGGAACGCACGCGCCCGCCTCTATGAATCTCTTCTGGATTTCAGGTTTCGCGTGCGGCTTCTACGACGGCATTGCCGGCCCTGGCGGCGGAACCTTGATGTTTCTCGCTCTTCTCTTGATTGCTAAACTTCCACTCTTACAAGCGATGGCTACGGCAAAAGTTGCGAACCTCGCATCCGCCTCTGTCGCACTCGGATCTTTTACATTGAGCGGGCACGTGCACTGGGACAAAGGCGTTTGGATGGCGCTCGGAATCGGTGCCGGCGCAGCTGTTGGTGCTTCGATGGCGCAAAAACGAGCAGCCACTTACGCTCGTGGAGCGCTACTGATCGTGGTAACGCTCCTTATTATGCGCCTCGCCATCGTCCATTAGGTTTTACCGAACTCTTAAGCTTAGGCAGCAATGCATTGAAACCGATCGGTTTCTTTTTTTGGATGCGGCAATCTGGCATGCTTGAGGCATGACATCACTTAAGCTCACATCATTGAGTCAAAATTCTGGGGTCGCGATTCTCACTCTTCCACGCAGAAGTGCAGCGACGGTTTTGCTGCAGGAGTTCCACAGCAAACTCAGAGCCGTCGAAGAATTGATTGGGAAACTGGGTTTTAGCCTGCGCGAGATTCAAGACACCAAAAAATCTCGCACCAAAACCAAATAGGTCACTTTGCCGGGCAGTCGCGCAACTTGATCAAACGTGCGTTGTTCCACGTCCCTGCTCGATCCAATTCCCAAAATGGATATGGGTAGAAAAGCGCCTCGACACACATGCCTTTTTTCGCGACAGCCCACTGTCTGTCTTGAGTGCTCGCCGTGAAGATCTCACCGGTATCCGCTTTGATAGCAACAGCAAATGAAAACAGCGCTTCAGGAGCAATCGAACCCGGAGCGACCAGGGCCGCACCTTGATTCAGTCTTTCAACCTCCAGAATCTCACCACTCACGCGTTGTGAGAAAATGTAGCCGTAGTAATTGACCACGGTGTAGAGCGCGCCAACGAGGACGATCGCTGCAATAAGAATGTAGAAGACTTGTTTGACCTGTTTCATTGGTGTTTCCCTTCTTTGAATGACTCAGTGATCGCCTTTGCTACAACGCGACCAGCGGCACCTTTCAAAGCATCTGCTCGATAGATCAATGCAATACGATCATGAAACGTCGGCGAGCCGCTGCCAACCGGTTTTAGCTTTGAACTTTCACGAGCCGCGACGCGACCAGGAAGAACGCCGATCCCTGCGCCAGCTGCCGTGAGTCGCGCAACCACCTCAAGATTGCGCGAGTGCACGACTCTCGTAAACTTGAACCCCTTCTTTCCGCTCTTGAGTTTATGCAAGAGATCTTGAGTTTGCGCCAAGTCTGGTTCGCAAATCAGAACGTCTTCACAGACATTCCCCGGCGCGCGATACAAGGTCACTTCATCGTCAGCAAGGTGAACTAGTCGCAGGTCAGGATGCGGCACTGGATTGACCACGATTCCAATATCGAGCTCGAAACTGATCACTCGCTCGGTGATTTTTCGCGAAAGATCATGCTGAAAGTCGATCGAAAGATCCGGATATGTTTTGAAGAGTTGCGGAACGAAGTTTTCTAGTGAGAACAATGCAATGGAGGCGTGACAACCAACCGTCAGACGACCGCGAACTTCGTTTTCATCCTTGAGCGCGTCAGAACGAAGCTTGCCCCATTGTTCGATGAGCTCTCGCCCCTGCTGGGCGATTCGAGCACCCGCCTTCGTCAAACGGACACCTGACTTCTGACGAAGCAACAGAGCGGTGCCGATTTGCGTTTCAAGTCTTTGCATCGCAAGACTCAGTGTCGGCTGAGAAATCCCGAGTCGCTCTGCCGCTCGAGAAATATTCAAAGTCGACGCGACTTCAAGAAAGTAAGTCAGATCGGTCGGCTGAGGCAGCATGGTTTACTCTCCCTAACATTGAAAACAACTATCACACTGATCTTCTTCATTGAATAGATCAATGCGTTTGAATGTGCAAAAACAGATTCATCTTTCAACGGAGGAAGACGATGTCTGAACTAAAACAACCTGGCCGAAGAACACTCTTGCGAAATATTTTGCTCGGTGGCGCCGGTCTCACGATGGCCTCTTCGACGAAGGCTGCCGAACTTTGCCTACGAACACCGCCGCAGACGAAAGGACCGTTCTATCCTTTGCAGAAGCCGATTGATCAGAATACGGATCTCACGATCCGCGATGGCAACCGGCTTCGCGCTCGTGGTCAGATCATTTATATACAAGGAACAGTTCTCGGTTCGGATTGCCAACCAGTTGGCGGCGCTCTCGTTGAAATTTGGCAGGCTTGCGAGTCGGGACGCTACGACCACCCGAACGATCCAAATACTGCCGCAGAGCTTGATCCAAACTTCCAATACTTTGGCAAAGCTCTCACCGGGAAAGACGGACGATACTCATTCAAAACGATTTTGCCCGGCGCTTACCCTGCCGATCGCAACTGGATGCGACCGCCGCATATTCACTACCGCGTTTTAAAAACGGGCTACCGTGAACTGGTCACACAGCTTTACTTCAAGGGCCAGCCTCTCAACGAGCAAGATTTGATTCTTCAGGATTTATCACGAGAGGAACAAGACAGCGTTGTGGTCGAACTCTTGCCTGCGCCGAATGCAGATTTCGAATTGGGATCTCAAGTTTGCGAGTTCAATATCACTTTGGATGAGATTCGCAACAAGCGCAGAGGTGGCGATTGAGCATGTGCGCTTTGATCAACAGGATGCTGCCTGTGATCGTAAGGCCAGCTTGAATCCAAATGGCATCGTGAAACACAGTGACTGCAACGGCCATCAAAGCAAGAGCTGGGACACTCCAGAAGAAGACCCGCTTATCGCCATGGCGGCGGAAGCCTGGAATAAAGGCGGCCAACGCTACGATAGGGAGGATCACCAATAAGACTTCGTGGAAGATATGGTGGCTTTCAAAAGACACCAGGGTCAGGCTTGGGAGCGCAATCAAAACAACAGGAGTCAAAAGGCAATGAACAAGGCAGAGGCCCGAAAGGCAAATGCCGAGTTTATCAGCAATGCGTGCTCGGCTGAGTGCTGTGTTTTGGGGTTGGCTCATGGTGATATCCATAAAGCAAAAGGCGTCGGCTGACACCTGAATTCATCCCGGACCTGAGTCCAGGCATTCCTGCCTAGGTATTATTGAAAGAAATGCCTTCGGCCCAGCCCTCAAGCGGCTCTCAAAGAGCCGTTTTGCCCTTTACGTTTTGCCGGTTCTGAAGTCTGATAATTCATAGTCATTTTCTCGATTTGGGTTGTCCAGGAGCCTTCGTGAAGAGCGCCTTTATTCTCTCATTCTGCTTAAGCATGTTCTCGCTCGTTCGTCCCGTGATGGCCGAAGACGCTGTTAAAACCGTGGCTCAGCAACCAGCAGACCCGGCGAAAACTTGTGAAGAATCGATCGACAAAACAGTTCGTCCAGAGAACCGGGCGCGTCTCAAAGCATTTTGCCGACGCGTTTCGCAACTGCAGAACTGCAATAGTGTCGAAGGCCGCGCCATTCAACATGTCGACTTCAATAGCGATCGCACCGATGGAAAACGCGTTCTTGTTTTGGGCTTGATCCACGGTGATGAACCCCTCGCGGGCGAGATGGCACTCGAATGGGCTGAGCGACTCTTCGTTTTGCGCGAACGCAAAATTGAAGCACGTAATTCATGGCGCGTGGTTCCTCTTCTCAATCCCGATGGCCTCGAGAGAAAAACACGCATGAACGCCAACGGTGTTGATCTCAATCGCAACTTTCCGACCAAAGATTGGGATCAAGAAGCTGAAGCGTACTGGAAGAAAAACGGAAAGAGCGATCCTCGGCGCTTCCCGGGAATTGCTGGCGCAAGCGAAGCTGAAACGAAGTGCGCGATCGCCCAAATCAAAGATTTCAAACCTGACTTCATCGTCAGCGTTCACACGCCGTACAAGGTTCTCGATTTCGACGGACCGATGATGCTCTTCCCGAAGTACAAAGACCTTCCATGGCGCGCACTCGGGAATTTTCCGGGAAGCCTTGGACGCTACATGTGGCGTGATTATCAGATCCCAGTGCTGACAGTCGAACTCGGTCTATCGATGGTCGACGTCGCAAATCTACAAGACATCGTCGGCACATTCGCCATCGATGCCGCCCGCAAGTCGGGACAGAAGACAGCCGGCATCTTCGATCACATGTAAGAATCAATGGCATAGCGGCATAGGGCAGATGGCATATGTCTAAGGCATAGGGTCACTGGCAATGGTCGACGGCGAAGGCAAAAGGCCCACGCCCTTCTCCCCTATGCCATCTCCATTTTCCATATACCATTATGCCGTTCCCCTATGCCGTCTGCCAGTATGCCGGTATGCCATTTGCTCTATAGTTTTCCGCTCGCTTTTTTCTCCCTCTAAACGATCGGAAATTCCATGTCGTCTGAATTTCGGACACTCAACATTGCTATCGAATTTGCGCGACAGTGTCGCGTCGTTAAGGCCCCGCAGTATTTAAAGGAACAATTGGATCGCTCGTCTTCTTCTGTCGCACTCAATCTTGCGGAAGGATCTGCGAAGGGATCTCGACTCGATCGATATCGATTCTATCGAATCGCGCTAGGATCATTTCGCGAAACAGAAACAACGCTAAAAATTATTGGCGCAAACACCGGACAACTTGAAGAAACCCGAAGAAAACTAGCAGGCCACATCACCAATCTGTGTAAGTCGCAGTAAAGGCATAGTGGCATACCGGCAGATGGCATATGGGAATGGCATAGTGGCCGACGGGTAATGGTAGCGGCAAAAGGCAATGGCATATGTCCCTTGCCTTTGACGTTGGCCATTGCCGCTTGAGCATATGCCGTTCCCATATGCCGTCTGCCGGTATGCCATCTGCCTTTTTTATTAATTTCCGTACGACTCCGGATCACTCTCAATATGCCAATCTGGCAATGGATCCGGAAGTGAGAACCATGAATCAGGGCCGTTGGTCATCTCTTCGCTCGTCAGCAAGCATTCTTCGAGACGTTCACGGATTTCTTGTTCATCGACATTCACGCCGATGAATGCGATCTCTTGGCGACGATCTCCGAATGGCGCGACCCAGTCTTGCATGATCTCCATGCGCTCAAGCTCGTCCTTCGGCCACTCACGGGCTGGTGTCGCGGCAAACCAAGCACCGCCATAGGTCAGCAGTGATGCCTTTCCTGCGAGCGACCACAAACCGATTTCGTGATGTCGGCTGGCGACCCATACATAACCTTTCGCTCGAACGAGTCCGTCGATAGAAAGATCCGTCAAAAGTTCATTGAAACGAATTGGATGAAGAGGCCGACGCTCAGAGAACGTGAAGCTCATCACGCCGAATTCATCTTTTGAAGAAGCAAATTCTCCCGAGAGCTCAGCGAGCCAGCCTGCACCATCATCCGTCGCTTCGAGATCGAAGAGCCCCGTCTGAATGAGTTCTTCTGGCTTGATCGCGCCCCGTTCACAGGGGAATACGCGAGCACGCGGGTTGAGTCTTTTAAGAAGATGCAAAAGAAGTCGCGCGCGCTCAGGTGAAACGAGATCGACTTTTGAAAGCAAAATGACATCCGCGAATTCGACTTGTTCGAGAACAAGTTCAGAGACCATGCGATCATCTTCTTCATCGAAGGCCAAGTCGTGCGTCGCAACGTCTTCAGCGTTTTGAACATCGTCGAGAAAACTGACGGCACTCACAACTGTCACGAGTGTATCGATACGCGCATTTTGAGGTGGTGGAGTTTCTTCATCGCCCAAAGTCAGATGTTCAGCAACAAAGAACGGCTCTAGGTTCGGCAGACATTCAATCACGATCGCATCGGCGGCTTGATGCTCGGTTGCTTCTTCGATCTCGGTGAAAAGATCTTTTTCACCATCATCTTCAAGGAAAACGATGCGACGATCGCGAGAATTCTCGCGCAAGGCACGCACGACCGTTGATTTGCCTGAATCTTTGTATCCAGAAATAATCGTAAGAGCTGTCTTCGCCATAAAAACATAAGAGCGCGGAAAGCGCTCTTATGTCTACGCCTATAATGTTAAAACGGGTGAGAACCTATCGGCGGATGATCTGCGACGAGAAAGATTTCGCCTTCAACTCGGCAGCCCACGTGTCAGCCTCAGAGCGATCTTTCGTTGGATTCAGATGCACGAGGTAAAGCTCACCATTCTTA
Source organism: Bdellovibrionales bacterium (assembly GCA_035539835.1). Classification (GTDB taxonomy): domain Bacteria; phylum Bdellovibrionota; class Bdellovibrionia; order Bdellovibrionales; family JAMPXM01; genus DATLHP01. The sequence continues at coordinate 1,738 of DATLHP010000035.1, read as the reverse complement.
GAGTGATTGATCGCCCGCATTGACGTCTTGAAGCCTTCGCCTTGAAGACGTGTATTCAAACGTTCCGCATTCTCTTTCACTTTGAATGCGCCGACTTGAACAACATAGTCACCAGTGAATGCCGCTGGCTGACGCTGAGTTTTTTCAACACTCTTTTTCGCTTTCGCAACTTTCTCGTGTTTTTTAGCACTTGCAGGCTTGCGATCATGGGCAGCATTTGCAGCCATCTCGAGTTCCGCTTGCTCTGCATCGAGAGCATTTTTCTCAATGCTCGTGTGCGAAGAAGTCGTTTTCTTTTTCTCGGGAACACAGCCGACTACAAATACGAGAGACACACTTGCAACAACACTTACTACGCCAACGGCAATTCGTCTCAACATCATCTGACCCTCAACTCCCAAAGGGATTACATCCTTTTATAGATAATGCTTCATCGGCGTTCATCTTGCATTACTTAGGTGCGATTTTACAGCCTCTGAACAATCAAGACCTCGACCGGACTTCCGTCGCGGCACTTCAAGTGAAGCGTCCGTCATTCCGAAAAAGAAGCGTGGGATTCAATTTCAAAGTCAAAAAAGATCAGCAGCCTGACGGCACTGCTGCGCCAGAAAACCCTGGTGCAGCCGCCGAGACCGTTGTCGATCAGAGTGGCGACTTCAGACTTGATTCAAAGATCCACATAGAACCAACGCCAGAGCCGATCACACCTGAAGATGGTTCGACAACGCAAGAGGTGGCGCCAGAGCCGTACGCCCCTCAGCAGGAAACCTCTGAGCTTCCTGAGAGAACTGTGATCATGCCGAAGGAAATGAGCTTTCTTGAAAAGTCGAAGCTCACCGGAATCGCGCCCCCACCGCTGTCTGGAACTTCAACCGGTCTTCTTCTGGCCGATGCCAAACGATCCCAACAGATTGCTTTTGTCGGAAAAGCCCTCGGCGTACTGGCGGTTCCCGCTATTGCCGGCGGAGTTTTCTTTTTCCTAACTGGACAAGGCGAAACACCTGCTCCGGCTCCACACGTGGCAGTCGCGAAAAATCCGAATAAGAATCCGAACCGAAATCCCGCTACAAAGCCTGCGACGCCAGAGTCACCGACAGAGAACCCACAAGCTGTTGATGTATCACAGGCAGCGCCGGCGGCTACCAATGCAGCCACGCCTCCACCGCTTGTCGTTCCTCCGGGAACCTTTCCAGACGCGCCAAAAGATGGGAACTCCATTTCACAAGCGCTCGCCCTTATGTCGATTGGACGCAACATTCGACATGAACCACGTCCGCTGATTCGTCTATCGATTCAGCCGACGTCACAGCAATCGCTCGTGGTCGGCAGAGACTCTGCGGCGATGATTCTTACGCGACAAGAATATCAATTGCTCACTCGCTGGATCGATCAAGACGTCAGCGCAAAATTCTTTTTCGATGAGTGGATTCGCTCGAGCCGAGACGCTTTACCTTACAACCACGCTGCTGTTTCACAGTTCAAGCTTGAGTCACCGGGCGATCGAGACATCGCCGGCCTTGCGCTCGCTGATCTAGATCGCCTGCGTGCGCTCCATCTCGGAGTTCTGGTCACCGGCGAAAGTGCATTGATCAACAAACTTCGCTCGACTGTGCTCGCGTGGGCAAAAACTTATCAGCCGATGGGCGATGCAATCGCCGACTCAGCGCTTGAACCTGTTTTTGAAGCCTACGGTACGTACGGACGTAGTTTTGTTCCAGAAGAAAAAGCGAAGATCGAA
>DATLHP010000034.1:0-7565 GCA_035539835.1 Bdellovibrionales bacterium | reverse complement strand
ATTACAAATCGATGCCCGTTTGAGCGGACCAAGCCAAATCGAGTAACGATTTGAGAATGCGCTCGAGTTCAGCATCGGCACCATTGCGTGGTTGCTTCAGCATGTGCTTGCAGGCGGAGTTCGCCGCGATCTCGATCTCTTGGCCATTGTCCTTGACGGCTTTGAACGAAGTATACGGAGCATCGAAGCAGCCTGGATCCTCTGGAGTTGGATCAACGAGTTTACCGGCTTCGACTTTCGCAACGAGTGCGACGATTTTTCTCGTCAGCTCAGGCGACAAACGAAGCATATTGCTCGTCTTGTTTCTGCTCGCATCGAAATATTGCAAGCTCAGTTTCACTTGGCCTGAACGAAGAACTTCTACGATCGTCGTTTTCGCAGAATCTTGTGGAGTAAAGAAACTGTGGACAGAGGCTTTGGCTACGGTCGGATTCGGCGGTGGCACTGGTGCAGCTTGGGGGCCTTCGTTTCCGGCGAAAGCAGCCGAACTCGCGAGAAGCATGAGCGACAAAAACAGCGTTTTCATTTTTTATTCTCCTGAGAATGAGTTTGGGAATTACTTGAAGCAACTGGGGTCACTGGAAACAATTGAACCGTCATGTAATAGACTGCCTGCGGAGAGCCTTTGCTCTCGAGCTCGCTGGTCAGCTCGCGGCGAAACGTTTGAATTCGTTTGCGCGCGTGTTCGACGAGCGACGGATCCATCGCAAACGTCATCGACGAAAAATCGCGGTGATCGATAGGATCTTTATCAATCGAATCGCTCGCGCGAACGAGAAGCTGCTTATGAAATTTTCTCGTGGCGACCGTCGAGAGTGAGTTCTCGATTTTGATGGGGTTGCCGACCTGGCGCCAACGGCCATCGTCATCTTGCGCGATCAGTTCGAGACGCTGCAGGCGTTCGATGGCGAGCTTTGCATCGAGAATCGAAATACCGAGGCGCTTTGCGACCCAACGGGCTTCGAGCTTTGCTTCAGGCAATTCGAGCAAACTCAAGATGGCGTAGTGATACCAATCCGAAATCGTCGCAAACGTATCGAGCGAAATCGCATCAAATGAAGTCTCTGACTTCTTTTTGCTCAAAAGCTGTTCGCGCTGTTCCGGACCGAGTTCCAAATACTCAGCAAGCTTTGCGGCTGTTTTCTTCGCGAGGGGCCGTTTTCCGGAAAGAACGAGTGAGAGAACCGTATGGCTGATTCCGCTCGATCGAGCGAAGGCACGCAAAGAGTATTGAGGATTCTGTTGGCAACGCTGGTCCAACGTCGCTCTAAGGAGCGCAACCGGGTCGATCGTTTTGGTTTTCGGGGTCCGCCGCGTGTTCATGCGGCAAGGTATAAATGAAACTCGATCAGGTCTCAAATTTTTGAAAACAAACTGGTTTCAAACGCTCGAAACCAGGAATTCCATTCACCATTTTTTCGGGTTAATTCCCGGCGGTAGGAAGAAGACACCGTTCAAATACATCAACTTGATCGTTTTGTCGGTTGTCTTTCTGAGATCGCGACCCTGTGGCGATCCGTTGTCGATAATGAAGCGACCATCGTCACCGGCGGCCATGAACGTGTGTCCGGGGCTATTGCCTGATCCGTGCATGAGAAGTGCACCTGTCATCGGACGATAAACCGCCGGATCCCATGGCACCCAGCCCGCGTTGTAAAGAGCTTGTGACAACCCTCTGACAGCCGCAGTTTCATTCCAAATCAGCTTGCTTGAGTTGGCTGAATTGAATTCGTCAGTGTGTTTGTAACCAGCTCGTTTGTAAGCCTGGCGAATGACTTCAGACATGAACTCCGCACAAGGAACATTCGGAAAACCGTGTCGAACAGCCGTCCCTTGAACGGCGACTGTCCAAGCGCCGTTTGGCAAAACGCTGCCATCGGTTTCGTAGTCGATGGAGGCTTGTTTGGCCTTCGCAACATCGATCATCAAAAGTGCTCGAGGAGTTTCTACAGAACGATTACCGGCGAGGGCGAGCTCCGAGTACACTTTCTGAAATTTTTTGCGGTCAGCAGCGGATTGTGTGGCTGGGTCGACTCCTTGATTGAGACGATCGCCGAACCGCTTCTTTACGCTCGTGATGTAGCTGAACTTCGGCTTTCCGCTCGCTTCGTAGTTCAACAAAAATTCACTGCTCGGTGTTGCTGCCTTGAGAGCAGTAAAGTTTCCTTCGGATCCTTCAATGTCACTAATGATCGAAGCCGAAATATGGAGTCCGCCAGAGACCTTGTTCAATTCGGCGATTTTCGAAGCGGGAAAATTCGCAGAGTGTGATGAGGGTACCGAAATCAGTTTCACTGGTCGCAAAAATCCAGTGCTCGATCGCGCCAAAGTACCATCGCTTGCACGGTAGTCGAGATGACGGACTTCGTGGTTCTCTGGCACTTCGACAATAGCGCCATCGGGTATCTCTGAGGCGAACTCAAGAATCCCACTCACATCTTTGCGTACGTTCATTGCTTGAGTCAGCGCCACGCGAGACGACGGAACATTCTCGATGGGAGTTTCTGGTGAATCAACCGGAGTTTCAGATCCGTTATTGTCACCCGGATCGACGGGGCGGGCGCCTTCCTGTCCTGTCTCGTCAATAGCAGGGGTTTGGAACTTTGAGCCACACGCGGTGAGTGAGGTCATTGCCGCACAAGTGAGCACGAGCGCGAGGAACGCCTTCGGAGCGAAAGTCAGGTTTTTGTTCATTCATTTAGTTTGCGGAGTTTACTCGTGAAATCGGAAGCTTGAAGCCTTCTGCCAGGACTTAGGCCCCGGGATTTCTGGTTGAAAGACCATTTGGCGCAAGTCAGCCTCTAACGAAGCGAAAATGCTTGTGTTTATGGCCCCCGTTTGGTGATTTGGACTCTCTCTCCTAGAGGAGTTCTCATGCTCGATCTGAAGTTCATTCGCGAAAACCCCGACGCCGTAAAAAAAGCGGTTCAACTCAAACGCGTCTCTCTCGACGTCGACGAACTTCTTCGCGCCGACCAAGAACTGCTCGCCTTGAAAAGAAAAAACCAAGCTCTGAATGAAGAGAAGAATGCGAACGCCAACAAAATGAAGTCGGCGAAAACTCCAGATGAACGCGAACCAATCATCGCTCGTGGTCGCGAACTCAACAAAGAGATCGAGGGTATCAAACCAGCCGTTGAGGCAGCAGAAAAACGCCTGCAAGAACTCATGTGGCTGGTGCCGATGATTCCGTCGCCAGATGCGCCGATTGGTCCCGATGATTCTGGAAATGTCGAAGTTCGTCAGTGGGGAAAGAAGCCTTCGTTCTCGTTCAAACCAAAAGACCATGTTGAGATCATTAACATGCATGGCTGGGCCGACCTCGAGCGAATCGCAAAAGTTTCGGGCTCTCGTTCGTATGCTTTGAAGGGCGACCTCGTTTTGCTCGAACAGGCGATCATCAGCTACGCGCTTAATAAGTTGCACGCAAAAGGTTTCACGTTGATCACGGTACCAGCGATGGCGCGTGAGTTCGCGTTCCTCGGAACCGGAAACTTTCCAACTGGGCGCGAACAAGTTTACCACCTCGAAGCCGACGATATTTATTTAACAGGCACAGCAGAAGTTCCGATCAATGCGCTTCACTCAGGCGAACTTTTGAGCGATGCCGAACTTCCGATTCGTTACGGCGGCGTGAGCCCATGCTTCCGTCGCGAGGCGGGAAGCGCCGGCCGCGACGTGCGAGGGTTGATTCGTGTTCACCAATTCAACAAAGTTGAACAGTACGTCCTATGCAAAAACGATCCGGCCGAATCAGATCGCATGCACAAACTTCTTCTCGAAACATCTGAAGAGATTCTGCGTGAACTCGAACTTCATTACCGTGTTGTCGAAGTCTGCACGGGCGATATGGGCGCAGGAAAATTCAAGATGTTCGATATCGAATCTTGGGTGCCGAGCGAGAATCTTTATCGCGAAACTCATTCGTGCTCGAACTTGCATGACTGGCAAGCGCGTCGCACGAACCTTCGGTATCGCGATGCAAATGGCGAGGTAAAATACTGCCACACACTGAACAACACGGCAGTAGCGACACCGCGAATCTTGGTGCCATTCCTAGAACAGCTTCAGCAAGAAGACGGTTCAATCCGCATTCCAGCGGCATTGCAACTTTACGTTCATGGCAAGACATTCATGGGAAAAAAGAATTAGGCGTTCTGCTTCACTTTGGACGCGAGACTCGCGAGTGAAATACTCGCGAGATACTTCATTGAATTGCGCTCAACGCCGTCAATGATATCGCCCATGAGTTCACCCATTGAGCAACTGACGGGGCATACTTTGCGCGGAGCTTTTTTGCGCGTGTTGATCAGCGCTTTGCCAGACGAAGCAACATAGATGTCCTTCAGCGTGATTGCGTTTGCGCCGCGAGCGAGCTCGATGCCGCCAGTTTTTCCCTTGTAGGCTTTCAAAAGTTTCGCCTCAACAAGTCGTGCGACGAGACGACGAACGACGGTGGCGTTAGTGCGAACACTTTTAGCGAGTTCATCAGAAGTCATGAGTGTACCGTCCTGGCATTCACCGAATGCCAGAGCCGTCATGATATGAACTGAGGTAGAAAAACGTTGATCGACCATCCGCTATCGATAGTACCTGAACATGGAAACCCAAACCACCCGCCGCCGCGAATTTACAGTGGAGTGAATATATAGAAATTTCGAATGATTGCGGCATTCCTTAACCGAATGTGCGCGTGATTGTTTCTTTTTCCTCAAACACTGAAATCAGCGATTTCGGAGGCGTTTGAAAAACTCTTTCAGTTGAGTTGAGGCCTCGGCTTCGAGAACGCCAGTGCAGACTTTGGGTGCATGATTCAGGCGTTCGTCTGCAAGGATCTTGTAAAGAGATTCAACCGCACCAGCTTTAGGATCTTTGGCGGCGTACACGACGCGATCGACTCGCGAATGAATGATCGCGCCTGCGCACATCGTGCAGGGTTCGAGCGTCACGTATAAAGTGCAGCCGGTGAGTCGCCATCGTCCTAACTTCTCGGCGGCGGCGCGGATCGCAATAATTTCTGCATGGCCAAGAGGATCGCCGCTGACTTCTTTCAGATTTCCGGCCTCCGCGACGATTTCTCCGTCACAGACGACGACGGCACCAATTGGGATTTCTCCCTTTTGGCCAGCTTCGTCGGCGAGGGCCAGGGCCCTTCTCATCCATTTTTCGTCTTCGGCTGGAGTCACTTCGATCCTTCTTGAGGCTTCCAGAGCGGATTTCCGCCAGATTTCCCTCTATTGCGCACTGCGTTTTTGCCTTAGGCCTCGGATTGGGCTTTGTCAACCTGCCCTAGCACTGATACAAAGTTCTTCGGCTCAAAACGTCAAAAGACGCATTTTGCAGCACTTTACGCGAAGGGTAGGTGAGTAACAATGGCACTGGTGAAATTGCGCGATAACGAATCTTTCGAACAAGCGTTCCGTCGCTTCAAGAAATCGTGTGAAAAATCAGGCATTCTCTCTGAAGTGAAGAAACGTGAACACTTCGAGAAGCCAAGTGTTCGACTCAAGAAAAAGTCGATCTCTGCTCGTAAGCGTCTGATTAAGAAATTGAAAAAGCAGCAAACTGACTGATCGTTGATTCAACGTCAGGTCAATGCGATGAAAGAGCCGGTCAGCCGGCTCTTTCTATTTGTACCCCGGAGGTAGTCAATGTCTCTACGCGAACAAATTTCGAACGACATCAAAACGGCGATGAAAGCGAAAGACTCTGCAAAGCTCAACGCGCTTCGCATGGTTCAAAGTGCTTTCAAGAATCGCGAAATCGAACTTCGTCCGAATCCGATGCCTGAAGAAGAGTGCCTCGTCGTCATCAAAAAACTCGTTAAGCAGCGTAAAGAATCGATCGAGCAATTCGCAGCTGCGAAACGCCAAGATCTCGTCGATGCCGAGACGGCAGAGCTGGCACTTCTCGAAACTTATCTGCCGGCACAAATGGGTCGCGATCAAATCGAAAAAATCGTTGATGAATCGATTGCTGCCGTCGGAGCGACGACAGTGAAAGACATGGGCAAAGTTATGAAAGAAGCTCAGGTCCGCACTGGCGGAGCAGCTGACAATAAGCTCGTCAGCGAAATCATTAAGTCGAAGTTGCAGTAATTCAGGTCTTGTAAGGAGCGCCTTTAAAGTGCGATTCCCTCAAGATTTCATCGAAAAAGTTCGCGAGTCGAACAACATCGTTGAAATCATCGGACAACATACAGAACTCAAAGGAAGCGGCCATCGCATGATGGGCCGCTGTCCGTTTCCGGATCACAGTGACAAGTCACCAAGCTTTTCTGTCACCGAAGATAACCAGCTCTACTACTGCTACGGCTGTAAAAAGGGCGGGAACGTTTTCAACTTCCTAGAGACTTACAACGGAATGTCGTTTCCTGAGGCGATCGAGTTTCTCGCACGCCGAGCGAACATTGCATTGCCCGAAAAAACCGAAGCCGAACGTCGACCAGGTCAACTGACCAGCGATCAAAAAGACATCTACTTGAAGATCAACAAGGCTGCGGCTGTTTTCTTTCATCACCAGCTCAAGTCGCTACCCGAAGATCACGTTGCAAAAAACTATCTCGTCAAACGCGGACTCACCGAAGAGATCGTCGAAAAATTTCGCATCGGTGTCACACTTGACGACTGGCAGGGGCTTGCGAAGCTTCTTGAATCCAAAGGCGCTCCGCTAAAATCCGCTGAGGCCCTCGGACTCTTGAAACCGAAAAAGAATCCGCCAAAGGGTGGACCGCAATCGGATCAATACTTCGATCTGTTTCGCGAACGTCTAATGTTTCCGATCTTTTCACCAACGAGTGATGTGATCGGATTCGGTGGACGTACGTTGGGTGACGCGCTTCCGAAATATGTGAACTCGTCGGACTCGCCCGTTTTTAATAAGAGCAAAATTCTTTACGGACTCCACGAGACCGGAAAATTTATTCGTGCGCAGGACGAAGCGATTGTCGTCGAAGGTTACATGGATGCGATTGCGCTCTATGCGGCCGGAATCAAAAACGTCGTCGCAATTCTCGGAACGGCGTTCACGGCAGATCACGCGAGACTTTTGAAGCGCTACACGTTGAACGTAAAGATGCTTCTCGATGGTGACGAGGCCGGAATCAATGCGGCCGATCGTAGCCTTCCGGTTTTGCTTGAGGGTGGATTGATGCCGAAGGGCTACATCTTACCTGAGAAAATGGATCCGGATGATTTCGTAAAAGCCAATGGCGCTGATGCTCTTAGAAAAGAACTCGATCGTTCCACTGAGTTGTTCACACTTCTTCTCACGAAGCGTTGGATGGCCGTTTATCACGGCTCACCTTCTGAAAAAGTACAGATCATCGAAGAAGCGTCTCGTTCGTTGAAAGCGATGCCGAATCGCCAGCTGCAAGAGCTCTATCTCATGGAGTTGGCACGCCAGCTCGACGTCGATATCAGCTTCGTTCGTCGCGCACTCACTCAGTCGCAATCTCAAGCCAATGCGAAAACTCTGACTCGCCCTGCTGCCGAAACTTCGGAGCCTGGTGCAGCAGAACAAAACGAAGTCATTGAGCAGCCGAAAAAGAAGATTGTTCTTAAGGG
>DATLHP010000033.1:0-2391 GCA_035539835.1 Bdellovibrionales bacterium | reverse complement strand
TCGCCCGGCATCTCCGCCAGAAGTATTGGGTCGGCCCTGTGTTGAGTCTTTGGCTGACTTGAAAGAAGACGTCGACATCATCGATGTCTTTAGAAACAACGATGCGATTCCGCAGGTCGTTGACGAAATTGAAGCGTGGATGAAATCCGGAAGAAAAGCGAAAGTACTTTGGCTACAACTCGGAATCACTCATCCGGAAGCAGAAAAAAAGGCCGAAAAACTCGGCCTCAAGGTCATTTCAAATAAATGTATTTTGGTCGAACACAGGAGATTGTTGAGCTAACGAATTAGTTGCTCTTCTCTTCTGTCTTCTTGTCTGTCTTTTCGGCGAGTGCTTTTTCGATCGCGCTGAGTTCTTGATCAAGTTTCACTTGAACTCGTTTTTCGCGATAAACTTCTTCGCTATCCAAATGCTTCAACGAAGAGTTCGTTCCGCCGATTTCAGAGTCGATAACGACTTCGATTCGACCTGCTTTAGCTCGCGATTGTGAAGATGGGCGCGCCGCCTCTGCATTTTCTTCCCAACCAGCTTCAACCGATGCGTGTTCCATCAAGGCTTTGTTCAGAGCATCGTTAACCAGTTGGCGCTCAACCGCGAAAGCCGACTGAGATGCCAGAGTTCCGAGGATAATTAGAGCCGTTTTGAATGCCTTCATAACCATGTCTCCTGTTAGCCCCTAAGGGGGATGCCTATGGTTAGAGCAACGACTTGGCCAGCTTTGGTACGCCGTTATGCGCTATATTCGAATTGGGGTCTTCACAATTGTATGGATGCCGCCAGGTCGCCGTAATTTGCATTCAGGTGACTAAGAACTAAACATCACAAAGTCACCTAAGTGGCGGTATGGATTCAATTTATTGTTGATTTAGGCCTCAGCTCTATATAGATTTTCGCTTCTCTCTGATTAGGGATCATTTTTTTAATGCAATGCACATCCTAGAGGATGGATTGCGACGGAGTTCTAATGCCTACACCAAAGAAACGCACATCGCGCTCAAAACGTGACATGCGCCGTTCACACGACTTCCTCGTTCGCACGACGACAATCACATGTGCAAACTGCTCGGCTCTTGTGAAGCCACATCACGTTTGTGCAAGCTGTGGTTACTACAAAGGCAAAGAAGTCGTTCAAGCGAAGGCTTAACTCCGCGCCTCATCGGTGGCTCAACAAATTTCGTTCAGCCGCCGGCATTCACTCACACGGAAGGCTTCTCAGCGAATGGCAACCACCGGACCGTATCGGACGAAGATCTCAGGGACTGGGTCTTATCTTCCCGAAAAAATTCTCACTAATGCAGACCTCGAAAAAATGGTCGACACGAATGACGCCTGGATCGTTGAACGAACCGGCATTCGTGAACGCCGTATTGCGCCTGAAGGAGAAGCGACCAGCGATCTCGCTCTCGTAGCAGCACAACGCGCTCTCGCAGCGGCAGGCCTCACAGCACAAGATCTCGATGCGATCATTGTCGCAACAGTTTCTCCCGATCAGCCGACACCTTCGACAGCTTGTGTGCTTCAGCGAAAACTCGGCGCTCGCACGATCATGGGTTTCGATCTCGCGGCGGCTTGCTCTGGTTTCGTTTACGGTCTTTCTGTCGCCGACCAATTCATCCGTTCGGGAATGTACAAACACGTTCTCGTCGTTGGCGCTGAGGTGTTGCACCGATACGTGAACTATAAAGAGCGTGAAACTTGTATTCTCTTTGGTGACGGCGCTGGCGCCGTGATCGCATCGCGCTCAGATGACGATTCAGCAATTCTCTCTTCTCACCTTCACACCGATGGTGGACTCGGAGATCTCTTCATTCTCGCCGCTGGTGGTTCAGCAATGCCATTCAGCGAAAAGGTTCTCGAAGGTGGGCATCACTATCTTCGTATGAAAGGCCGCGAAATCTTTAAAAACGCGGTTCGCACGATGAGCCACTGCAGCCAAGAGGCTCTCGATGCCAATGGGATGACGATCGATCAAGTTGATTGGTTGATTCCGCATCAAGCCAATTTGCGCATCATCGACGCCGTCGGCTCGCACTTCGGCATTCCGCCCGAAAAAGTCATCGTTAACGTTCAGAATTATGGCAACACTTCAGCTGCGACGGTGCCGATTGCACTGGATGAAGCTGTTCGTGATGGGCGTATCAAGCGTGGGCAAAACGTTCTTCTCACCGTCTTCGGCGCCGGACTTACCTCTGGCAGCATGATGATGAGGTACTAGAGAATGTGGGCCGCACTCTTTCCCGGTCAGGGAAGCCAATCTGTCGGCATGGGCCGTTTTCTTTTCGATGAGTTCGCTGTTGCGAAACAAACATTCGAAGAAGCCAGCGACACATTGAAACTCGATTTCAAAAAACTCTGCTTCGAAGGTCCCGAAAGCGATCTTCAGCTGACCG
>DATLHP010000032.1:0-4364 GCA_035539835.1 Bdellovibrionales bacterium | reverse complement strand
AGAGTACGTTTGCCGTCGTCGGCTCATTGACGACGCCAGCGCCGTCGAGATCGCGTTTGAGCTCTTCGATCGCCGACTTGAGAGCATTCGGTTTCGCCACCGCGAGGGCTCGCTTATAAGCGTTTAAAACGTGCTCTTGAGTCGTCGGTCCAATCGCGTCGGGGAATGAGAACTCCGCCAAAGGTGCGTTGGAAAGGGCAGGAGGTGATGCCTCTGCCTTTTCGACGATTTGAATTTGGATCAGCCATGCGGCGATCACAGCGAATAGGAATACAACCAAGCGTCTCACGTGAAGTCCTCCAGACTTTCCAGCTCGAGAAGATACCAGCAAGTGACCGGTGCTTGGGGCGAAATGAGAGCAGCTGCTAAAAGTTCCCGGACTGTCAAAAGTTTAGACGCTGATTTAAGCTTTGCGAATGGATCCAATTACACAAGGCGCACTTGGTGCCGTCGCAGCTCAGAGTTTCGTTCGCGAAGAAAATAAGTCTACCTTGGGGCTCGCGCTAGTAGCCGGCGCGTTGGGTGGAATGGCGGCTGATCTTGACGTCTTTATTCGGTCTGACAGCGATCCACTTTTGTTTCTCGAGTTTCATCGCCACTTCACGCATTCGCTGATTTTCATACCGGCTGGTGGGTTGCTTGTCGCATTGGCATTGCTTCCGTTCATGCGAAAACGCGTCGGCTTTTTGAAGCTCTATCTGATGACGACGATTGGGTATGCAACTCACGGTCTTCTTGATGCCTGCACGAGCTACGGAACGATGCTTTGGTGGCCATTCACCAACGAGCGAGTGTCTTGGGATAATGTCGGTATCGTGGATCCAGTCGCAACCCTTGCGCTGATTGTGGCGATGGTGGTGGCATTCAAAAGAGGCTCGAGGCTCATTGCGCAGCTAGGGCTCGCATTTTTTATTTCGTATCTGCTCTGGGGTGTGGTGCAAAGAGAGAGGGCTGAGGCGGTGATCGAATCGACGATCGCTCAGCGTGGGCATAGTGCTGAGAGGCTCACGGTAAAACCGACCATAGGGAATCTCATTCTCTGGCGGTCGATCTACGAACATGCTGGACTTTTTTATGTTGATGCCGTGCGGGTACCCATCGCAGGCGAATCGAAAGTCATCGTTGGTTCATCCGTAGAAAAGCTAGACCCCAATTCCGTCTTTCCTGAGCTGCCGAATCAATCAAGGCAACGCGAAGACATCCGCCGGTTTGCTTGGTTTTCTGATGACTACATCGGAAAAGTTCCGGGCCACGAGAATATGATCGGTGATGTTCGCTATGCAATGGTGCCAAACGATGTCGACCCATTGTGGGGGATCGTGGTTGATCCAAATCAACCAGAGTCACACGTCGAATACCGAACTCTTCGCGGGAATCCTCGCGAAAAGTTCGGCGTCTTTCTTAATCTTTTGTTTCAGTAGCTTACTTGACCGCAGGCGTGGTCATGATTTTTTGAAGGGCAGCGCGACCAGCAGGATCGGCGTTGCCAATCTCCCATCCCTTGCGTGCGATAGCTGTGCGCGTTTTCGTTGAGACGAAGTTGGTGCCCCACACTTTGTTGGCAATGTTCGTTGCACTCTCTGGCGAGCAGCCGGAGTACGACAAAAGCATTGCGAATACCGAGGGCCCGCGATGGCGCTGGCCGTCGCATCCCATAGCGATGAACTTGTGGTCTTGTGCACAAGAGAGCATGCTCGTTTCGTCTTTACTGAAGATATTCTTCAAGACGCTATCGAACTCATCGGCGACTTTTTCTGATTTGAATATTGGATTTGAGACGTAGCGTTGGTTGAACATCTCTGCGGCTTCGTCGTTTCCGTCGTTGTAGTACCAAACGCAGGATTTTTCGCTGCCCTTGTACTTCGAGTACTGCTCGGCCAACGTCCGTACAAACGTTGCTTGCGATTGGCCGACAGCAAGACCCGCCAGCGTCAGCTGACCGACCTGGAAGACATGAACTCGTTTGATGTTTGGAACGTTGTTACCACGTTCAAGTTTCTTAAAGGCGTCGTAGTTACAGTAAGCGGGCTCAGTCACTTTCGGAGCCGACCTTTTTGCGAACGCACTGAAAGACACTGTAGATGCGATTGCCACCATGGCTGCTATTCGAATAAACATTTCTTCCCCTGAAATGATGATTGTATTTACTTACTTCATCATCGGAGGACAGATGACTCGTCTTGAGCCAGTAATGGTCTGGTTAGCAGGACTCGACTGAAGGCGCGCGCTCAAAGAGCGCCAGCGCCTTTGCCGTCGATTGATGAGCCCGGCAGCGGACGTAGATCGAAATTCGAAGTCGCAAGATCATAGGCCATGTAGTTCTGTGGAGCGTTGGCAGTTGGAACGGTGTAGTTGTTTTCTTTGGTGAGTCCACTCATGACCCCGTTGAAGTTGAGGCTTGCGCCGATATTGTTTCGAACGATGACGTTGATCGGGGGCGCGCCACTCTTCATGTTCCAAACGCCGACCCATGGATTGAGTCCGGGAGTCGAGCTTGCGACCGTGTTGTTTTCGATGAGGCCATCTTTGCCACCCATCATCATCACGCCGTGGTAGGCAGAGACGATCACGACATTATTCCGAATGACGAGTCGAGAGACGGTTCCGTCGAAGATCGAAATGCCTTGGCATTGGCCCTTGAATGAGCGCGTTTGGCTCGTACGATCGTTAACATAGTTTCCGTCGATGATGATGTTGTCGTAGACCGCTCCGTTCAGAGCCCAGAGCTGAATGGCGTCGTCATGATTGTCATCGCCGTCGGCTGCAGAGGCATAAGAATCCAAAATTTTGTTTTTAGAAATCAGGATGTCGGAGCCAATAGGGCGAATACCATCGCCAGAGAAATTTCTGATTTCGTTATCCATGATGAGCGTCTTCAGGCTGTTTTCAGGCAGGGCGGGTGCATCAGACGAAACGCCGATACCGAATGCGACGTTGAGAATCTTGTTTCGTAAAATCGACACGCAAGGAGTATTGCGGAAGTTGATGCCGTTGGCGGCACCAATCCAGTCATTCACGGTCCAAGCTGCAGTGTTTTCTGAAGTGTATAGATACGAATCGGCAATGACGAAATTCGAGCCACCACCGATGGATACGAGTGGCTTCGAATTTCCGCTGGCCTCGACTCCCGTGATCAGAAAGCGACGGACATCGCTGATCTTCAGACTCTTCGCGCTCGCGCCATCTTTGAAATCGAGCCAAAGCCAGTCGGCGGAATTCTCAAGCGCGGGATTGGTATACTTCGTCACCGAAACCGCACCGTGATCGCCGGGAAGTATAACGACGTGATCGCCAGAAAGAATTTTCTTTCCGGCGAACGTCACAGCCAAAGTCTTAAACGGCGTCGCCATGCTGCCGTCGCCTGTGTCGCTGCCATTGCTTGGATCAACGTAGATCGTTCGTTTGAATGTGGTTGCAGGAGATTCGCAGGTTCCGTAGACCGGGTAGACTGGATTCGTCGTATTCGCTGGCGGCGGTGTCGGTGGCGGCGTTGGTTCAGGTGTGTTCGAGGCTTGATCGCGGTTTTCCAATTGCTCGTGAACGGCCTGCATTGGCGCGCAAGCATTGAAGGTGCCCGGAAGGAGGGCGCCCAGAAGAACAAATAGAATCTGCTTGTGGATGACCTTCATTTGCGTACCCCGATGAGTCTATGTTCTTAGTCTTCGAAGCGTTAGGCCACGTTCTCCGTGCTCTCGTCTCAAATAGGGACGGAGCTCAGGATAGGTCCTAGTGGTTGACGACTATTTGGTCGGATTATATTTCTGCAAGAACTGGCGCTCGAATTTTCGAAGTGCTTCGAGGCGGACCTGAGAACCGAGGTCCCCGGCGATTTCCTTCAAAGTTGCGCGCTCGAGTTCTCGCATTTGAGCGATACCCTTTTCAACAAAGTCGGGATGGATGTTTGCTTTCTTTTCTTCGAGTGCTTTTACCATCGCAGCAAGGCGAGCGACGGCTTGCATTGATTTGTCTTCGCTCAACTGGAAGGTTTTTAGCATGTGGTACGAAAGCGCTTTGTTCCATGCGAGCTGGTATTCTGACTTCAAATAGAGACTAGTGAAGCCTCGAGTGTAGATCACGCTATCGACGTAGTTATCACGCAATTCGTCCGTTTGAACCGGATTGAACTTCCGTGCTTCAAGGTCTTTGCGCTGTTTGGTGATCGCGTTTGAAACGATGCCGTCGATCGGCGATTGGTTTTCACCAAAGAAGCGCTGTCCGTAGATGGCGCTGGTCGTAATAATCGCCCCGATAGCAAGTCCGGTGAGAGTGTGTTGAAGCTTCTCGCGTCGGCGCGCGCGCGCAAGATTCGTCGACGGCTTGGCTGAATCGTTTGTCTGCACAGACGAAGGGGAGTGCAGGACCTG
>DATLHP010000031.1:0-2753 GCA_035539835.1 Bdellovibrionales bacterium | reverse complement strand
ATTCTACGCCAATCCAGTAGCCGACCTCGGCTTTTGAATCCGACTGCGAAATTCCCGTTAGGCTCACACAACCTATCAAGTCCTTAGATGCCTTGAGTTCGATTGCTAACACTAGACCGGACAGTTTCTCGAACGCCGGTTGGTGCATGTTGATCCAGCTTTCCGCAGCTCCGTCAGGATACGGATGCGGCAGGTTAGCAGTTGTAGCAGCCACATCTCTGTGCCCCGCTAACACCTGAACTCTTTCCGCGTCAGCTTCTTTAAAGGGGCGTAGAATCAGACGATCGGTGTGAAGTGTTGGAATTAATCGTGTCGGATGTTTCATTGCCCTTACGTTATCTGAAGCCCTGATCTTGTCCAGTAAGCAAATGGCTCCCGAACACCTTTGGTTTAGTTTATGGTAGGTTTACGAGTGCGAGTTTAGTTCGAGAATGCTTTGCCGGCGTCGTCGATGAGGATGGCGCGGACTGGGGCTGCGTCGGCGTTTTCTAGTTTTAGTGGTAGCGCCAGTAGCGTGTATTTACCCTCTGGGACCTTGTCTAGAATGATCCCTTCGAGGATGGCGAGATCGTGTTTTGCGACGGCTGCGTGCGATGGCAAATCTTTTGAGTCTTCAGGGTCAATCGATGGTGTGTCGATGCCGATGAGTTTGACTCCCTCATTCGCGAGTTCTTCGATGAACTTTGGATCGAACGACGAGAAATCAGAATTCCAGTGATCTGGGTCCGGAAAACTTCCGGTTTTTACCAAGACTCGTTTTACACCTTTGAATGCACCGGGTTTTTGATATTCGTCGCCAAGATGTTCGCGAGAAACTCGTGTGCCTCTGACGGCGATGGCATGAACGACTAGGCAGCTTCCGAAATAGAGACTGACGTCACGTGCGCCGATGCCCTCACCTGTTTTTGAATAATGATTGGGGCCATCGGCATGAGCGCCTAAGTGCAACGTTGTTTGAATCGAGCTCAATACGAGATTGTGGCCTTTTGAAAACTCGAGCGAAACATTACGACGAAAAGAAACATCACCCGGAAAGACTCCGATGCGTTCACTGATCACTGGCGAAATGTCGTAGATTCGCTTCATTGTGCCCTCGAGCTCTTAGAGACCTTTTACGAAATCAAGAACCGCTTGCGCATGTCCTTCGACGCGAACTTTGCGCCACTCAGCTTTGACGCTACCGCCGGCAACAACGAAGGTTGAACGTTCGATGCCTTCGAATTCTCGTCCGTACATGTTCTTCATTTGAATGACATCAAAAGCTTTACAGAGTTTTCCGTCTTCGTCTGAGATCAAATCAAACGGAAATCCGCATTTTGAACGGAAAGATTCATGCGACTTCACTGAGTCTTGCGAAACGCCAATGACAGTCGTGCCAGTTTTTTCGAAGTCTTTTAAAAGACGAGCGAAGTCTTGGCCCTCGAGAGTGCAACCTGGAGTGTTGTCTTTCGGATAGAAGTAGAGAACGAACTGTCCGAGCTTTGCCGACGAAAGAGTTTTGCCACTCGTTGCCGGAAGTGAGAACTCAGGGACTTTATCGCCGACTTTGAGTTTATAAGACTTCGAGCCTGATTTTTTTGTGGCTTTTGGAGCGGCTTTTTTAGTCGTCGCAGCTACCTTTTTCGTCGCCTTTTTCACCGTGGTTTTCTTCGCAACGGTTTTCTTAGTCGCCTTCTTCTTCGCCATGAGATCTCCTGTCTAGTACGAAATCTATCGCTCGACCCGTCTCGGGGCAAACGCTATGCTGAGCCTACAAATGGAAAAACGTCGTTTTGGATTGCCGCTTGAAGTTGAAGCTCGTCTTCGGACGACGCTGGAATCCATTGGCTACACATTGCCCGACAATGGAGCAAAAACCACAGAAGCGAAGAAACTCGCTGACGCGGTCCTTCGGCTTTCAGACCATTTCACTCAGAATCCCGATGCTGCAACGCCATGGAGAGAGACCTGGGCTCAGGCCGCATATCTCGCCTACTTCTTTACGCTGAATTTCGCTCGCGCCTCTGCCGTTGCGACCGAGGCGAAAAGAGTCGGCTTTCTTGATGACCTTACGACAGTCGTCGATTTCGGAAGCGGCACGGGCTCTGCTGTTCACGCGCTATCAAGTGTTTTCGAAAAAGACTACATCGCTTGCGACATCTCAGCTGAGGCACTTTCGTTTTGCCGATCTCTATCTGCGAATCCGAACGCATTGAAGACCGAAGTGTGTAGCTCTCCAGGAGCTGCACAAAAGCTCGCCCCGATTAAAAACACGGCGATGATGGCTTCTTATTCACTCACTGAATTGCCGGCATTTCCGAGAGAGTGGATGCAATCCGAAGCCGTGATCATCATCGAGCCTTCGACCCGAGACGACGGTCGCCGGCTTCAATCTTGGCGCAGTGATTTGATCGAAGCTGGGTTTCGAATTTGGGCGCCGTGCACTCACGAAGGCGCATGCCCTCTTCTTATTCACAGCGAAAAAGATTGGTGTCATGACCGTATTCACTTTGATCCGCCGAAGTGGTGGGATGCTCTTGAACAAAACCTGCCGATGAAGAATCGCACGATCACGTATTCATACTTGCTGGCCCGAAAATCCGCGCCTCCGGCGTGGCTTCAAGGCAAGGGTCGGCTCATTGGCGATATGCTCGAAGAAAAAGGAAAAACCCGGCAAGCGATTTGCCGCGGTGATGAGCGCGAATTTTTGAGCTGGTTTCCGCAAAGATTACCAAAGAATGAGTCGATTGAATTTGAGCGCGGCGTGATCGTTG
>DATLHP010000030.1:0-16533 GCA_035539835.1 Bdellovibrionales bacterium | reverse complement strand
GTGTTCTTGTAGAAAATCAATGGAGTCGCAAAAAACACCATTGCGGCCACAACCAAAGAAATCAAAGCAATGATCAGGGCAATGCCGGCACCGACATGAGGAAGAACCATGTTCGGAAGTGACACGACGAAACTGGCGATCATCACAGGAGCGAGTCTTTTTAAGAGAGGCTGATCGTTTTTGAAGGCAAGGAAAAGATCTTCAACCTTCGGATGCTCACCGGCGTGAATCTTCCTCGAAATCTCGAGAATTCCCACTCCGAACAAAACACCCACGACGCTACCCACGATAGGGCCTAAATAAGGCACCCAATTTACAACGAATGAAATGGCTCCGGCGAGAAGAGCGACAACAAGGCAAACCTTGTACTCAAGTCTTGCAAACAACCACCCACAAGACATTAGAAGGATCGAGTAATTCGTAGGAACTTTGCGAATCGCTGGTGCTTCCATTATTATTCCATTCATGGCGCATGAGTATCGATCATCGAAAGATATACCCGTAAAGTTGACAGAGTTTTCGCGTAAAGTCATGGCTCTGGTAAAGAAAATCCCGAAAGGGAAGGTCGCTACCTACGGGCAGATCGCGGCTTTAGCAGGTAAACCACACGGCGCTAGAGGTGTCGGATGGATTTTGCATTCTAGTACTCGTGCCCACGATCTTCCTTGGCAGCGAGTATTGAATTCGAAAGGCCGCATCTCCTTTGACTCGAGGTCTGCTGAGTTCAAAGAGCAAAAGAAACTGCTGGTGAGCGAAGGTATTCGCTTCAGCGACGGGAACCAAATCGATCTCGATCGGTTTCAGTGGAAAAAGAGACCCCCTCAAAAGAGGAGATCTCCGAAGACTCCGAGCCTGTTTAGTGACGACTAACAGGGTCCAGACTTACATCTTGTAGAAGAACTCCTCTTTCACGATCTTGTCGTCCTTGACGGTATAAAGCGCAACTTCTTCCATGTCGTAGCGTTTGCCGCTCTTTCTATCGGTCGCATCGAATTTGTACATCACCGCAAATTGATCTCCATGCGGAAATGGACCACTGACGTCGACGGAATGAACATCTTGGCTTTCGATCCATTGCTTGTTTTTTTGTTTGATTGCTTCCACCCCGCGCATCTCTGCTGGCATGTTCGGCATATCCGCTGCCTCGATACTAACGATGTCCTTTGAGTAGAGAGAATCAATCGCCTTCAAGTTTTCTCCGCGTCTGCAGAGATCAACGAGCTTTTGAGCAACTTCAACTGTTTGCATTTCATCCTCCTTGTTAAATGCGTGCCGGTAACGGCGTCTTTGCTGGTGGTTTTCGCAGATCGTTCATTTTCGGAACATACGTCATCAGGTAGATCGATCGCCCAACCGCCAAAAGCGGAGGCGCAATCAGAACACCCATGATTCCGAAGATCTGACTCAACACCAGCATCAAAATAATTAAATGAATTTCGGGAAGCTCGACTCCGCCGCGCATGATGATCGGAACAGTCACGTGAGCTTCGATCTGTTGGATCGCTAAATAGAGAGCAAGCACCCACCAAACCTGTTCGGGCTGTGTTCCCAACGCGACAAGAACTGTTAAAGCGCCCGTCAAAAAGGCTCCGATGAACGGGATGATTCCGAAAGCTCCAGTCAATATTCCCAACAAGAGCCAGAAGTCGATCCCGATAATCTTGAGTGCTATCGTTGTGATGATTGCCGTCACCGTCATGACCATGAGTTGTGACCGAAACCAACGACGCAGCTGCGTGCCGGCTTCGTTCATGATGATTGTGACTCGCGGCCGTTCGTAGGCTGGAAACAAAGAAAGAAATCCTTTGAAATAGGCGTTCGAATTCAAAGCTGTATAAAGTCCAATGATGAAGACCAACGCCATTCCGATAATCGCGGTCAATGTCAGTTGCAAACCAGAAAACAGAGTCCGTGCCGTCGCCTGGGCTTCGTCTGCGAGGTCCAAACTTCGAATTCGCGGTTCAAGCCATGGTTGGGATGCGAGAACTCTCTCGAGTCGTTCTTTTGCCATTTCTGCAATTTGTGGTGCGCGCTCCAGAAGGGCGCGAGCTTGATCGGTCACGAGATCAAAAATCGCCCAGCCGACGATGCCGACGCCGATGACAACAAAAAGCAGAAGCAGCAATGCCGCCAATGCCCGGGGAATATGAAACTTTGTCTGCATGATCGTAATCAAAGGCGCTAACAAAACTCCCAATCCAATTCCGACAACGGCAATCAGAAGTGTTGAGCGCGTTTCGAAGCCGATCAGGAACAGAACAACACCCAATGCAAGAAACGCAATCGATGCAATGATCTGCTTTAAATTCACGCCCGACATTCGTCCTCCTTCAATTACGCTGGAGAAAACTCTCGCTCACGTCGTTGCGCCTCTCGTGGTTTCGACTCTTCAACTCTTCGGGAGACAGCGAGGTAAGACCAGCCGGCGATTGCGCCACCCAGAAGTGGTGCAAGCCAAAACAACCACAATTGCGCAAGCGCAGCGCCACCAACGACAAATGCAGGACCGGTACTTCGAGCGGGGTTCACCGATGTGTTCGTCACCGGAATCGTCACTAAGTGAATTAAAGTCAGTGTCAACCCAATTGCCAACGGCGCGATGGCCGTCGATGCTTTCTCGTTTGTCACCCCGAGAATGATCGCCACAAACATGAATGTGAAGACGAGTTCTGTGAAGAAGGCCGATCCCATTGAGAAGTTTCCAGGGGACGCGATTCCGTATCCATTTGTTGCGAATGAACCCGCGACGAAGTCCGGTTGGCCCGCGGCAATCATAAGAAGAAAGACGCTCGCTAGGATCGCCGCCAATACCTGAACAGCAACGTACGGACCAACATTCTTACCTGGAAATCGACCTGCCGCCCACAACCCTACTGAAACCGCTGGATTGAAGTGCGCGCCAGAAACTCTTTCGAACGCTGCCGCCATTGTCAAAACTGACAAACCGAATGCGAGCGACACGCCGACAAAGCCAATCCCCAGATCAGGAAATGCAGCAGCAAGCACAGCACTTCCGCATCCGCATAGTACCAACCAGAATGTGCCCATGAACTCTGCGATCAATTTTGTACTGAGACGATACATGATTTCCTCCTCTGAAATTCCTCACGCGTTCATGCGTTTCAAAACGATTTTCGTAATGAGATAGCCACCCCATATGGCGGCTGACCAGCCAACACCAATCAAAATCAGATAAAGCACCCAGCGTCTCATCATCCGATCAATGTCATTTAAAACTATATGCAGGCTTCCAATCAGCTTCGTTCGGTCGAGATGATTCGTTAAATTGCTCAAGCTATTGACCATATCCGTGACCTTTTCGTAGATACTTTTGTGGCCAGGAGGCTTCGGCTTAATCATTGGTTTGATTGTTTCTACAAGATCTCGTGCCTCACCTGTTAATCCGCGAAGCTGAACAGTTAAGCCTGTGACGTCATCGACGAATGGATCGAGTTCTCGAATCTCCCCAACGAGATCGCTCCCTTTCGATAATTCCGTTACAACTCCTCGCGTGATCTCTTCAGTTCCAACCAATGCCTGAAGACGAAGAAGGAATGGATATTTCTGCACCAAAAACATCGCACGCTCGGCAACGAGAAGAGCGCTATCTGCCGTTTCAGTCACTCCACGAATACTCGCAAAGAGTCCCGAGGCTGCTTCTTTCTGTCCACCTTTAGCTGCAAATTTGGAAAATTCCTTAAAGCGTACGCCCTCAACACGCACTTGCTTAGGGTTGTCGCGGTGCCACTGATCGATCAGCCGTTTCAGCTCTTTCTTCTTCTCAGGTGGAGCGATTCGATCAAAAATTTTCCATAGTTCAAGCTCGCTCGCCGCAAAGGCCGCGTAGAGAGGTCGGCCATTCTTTCCAAAAACCTTTGGAATCCAAAAATCCTTTATTACGAGTCGATTGAGACGAAAGAAGACGATCAAATCGAGAAAATTTGCCTCGGGCTCAGGACCCGTGGCGATTTCAACCAACGCTGAACCGTAAAGCAGTTCTCGTTTCTGAATATAAGGACCAAGCTTCTTGCCGCTTTTTACCTGAAGAACCTGCAAGGCTTGGGTGATGCGATCGCTAGATTCACCGACAATGCGTTGAACTTGTTGTTGAAGTTCCGTTTGAGGAATCGCCGCAACAGCTCGTATCGATATGCAAAAACT
Organism: Bdellovibrionales bacterium; assembly: GCA_035539835.1. GTDB lineage: Bacteria > Bdellovibrionota > Bdellovibrionia > Bdellovibrionales > JAMPXM01 > DATLHP01. Next base: position 12,372 of record DATLHP010000030.1, on the reverse strand, counting down.
TATCAGTACGAAGGTGAGCAGTCTCATTCGATCTCCTATGCCAATGGCAACGTCATCAGACTTCCGAGACTCAGAACGAAGAAAACGAGAGAAAAACCAAGCAACGCCTCTTCAAGAATTTTCGATGTCATCTTCGTGGCGATACTTGCCAGAAACAGAACCGTCGTGAAGAGAACCGAGACAAAGACGAAGCTGTTCGCATTGTCTGTCGCCTCATCTCCGAGCGCTGAGTGCTGAGTGGATTCTTTCATGGCTTTGTCAGCTTCCTTACGAGCCGGAACTTCGTAGACGCTTGTCACAAATGGAGATCGCGGTGCATGCGGATTCTTCAAAGGTTTTGACTGAAGCCACAGATCGGTAGCCCGTTTTAAATTGTCAGGGAATCGGTTGTAGACAAATTCGGCGAGTTGTTTATCACCAGAGTGATAGGCATCGAGAAATTGTGCGAAGAGCGATGCCTCGAGACCGAACTTCTGATTTCCGATGATGGAATATTCGACCGATCTTTGAAGGGCCGCTAATCCCTTTGTATCGTGATCATCATTGATTGCTGCCCATTGAGTCGATTGATAACCACACCATGCACTTAACAGCGTGGCGGCCCCGATCAAAATCGTTGAGATCAATTCACCCAAACCAATGTCGAATGTTTTCAGACGTTGTGCCCAGGTTTTTCGATCCGCTTCGCTCATGCGAGTCTCGCTGGCCGGTGCTCATACTCGTAGTTCATCCACAGGATGTACGGTCTAAATGTGACCACTCGTAACAAGATATACACAGCGACTGCCGGCCCTAGCTTTAATGAAGGGAAGTTGACATGGGCGATGGCGAGAGCGACGGCAGGATTTCCATAGATGGCGGCCGAGCCAAGAAGCATTCGATCTTCAAGCTTGGGACGTCCCATCAGATCGCCAGCGAAAGCGGAAGCCAAAATTACAACCACCATGGCCGCAAATCCGACGAAGTGAATCTGACCGACGAGTCGATAGCTCGTTAGAATCAACCCGACGAGAACCAAAGCAATAAGGCCCCAAAAGACCTTACCAACATAAGGTTCGATGCGTTTTGCGACAACAGGAGCGAATTCACGCAATGCCCAGCCTAAAAAGAATGGAATCGCGATCTTCGGAAAGACAACGGAGAACACAGTAAACGGGCTCGCTTCGAGTTTCGTCGGAAACACCAACCCGAGAATCGCTGTCCAGATCGGAACAGAAATAATTGAAGCCAAAGTCAGCATCACTGAAACGGCCATCGCCGCTGATGTGCTCAAATACTTCCTCGTTAATGTGCCAATCGTCAGCAATGGTACACCGGGGCTAATAGCCATTAAGACGATCAGACCTGATGCAACTGGCCGCAGGGGAAACACTTTTGCTACCACGATCCCAATGACGGGAACGATCAAGAGCGAAAGTATGAGAGCCCGAATGACGACTCGATGACTCAATACTTTGCGGACCTCATATTTGTCGAATGAGACCCCCATCCACAACGCCAATATCGCAATGAGATTTGAAGTGAAAAAGTGAATTAGGCTTTGAACAAAGGCCATAATCTCGATCCTTTCGTTTCACCCATCAGTAGACGTAACGAGTGATGAACGAGACCTGATTTCCGTCAAATCCCTCTTTGCGATAACTGCCCGCTTCGACGCCGAAATTGAAGCGATCACTGTATGTCTCGAAAACCCCGACCGTCGTAATTTGCGTTCGACTGCCTTCGTTATTCAACGGATCACGGCGTTCGTAGTTGAGTTTCGCACCAATGGGAATTCCGATCAGACGTCCCAAGTTGAAATCAAGACCGATATCACTCAGTAGACGAGTCGAGTTCGTTTTGACTTCGTTCAGCGAGTTGGCTTCAGAAGAAAGTCCAAGGTTCGCTGTCATCGCCATCAAAGGAGAAAACGTCCAAGCAAATCGGAAGTCCGGTCGATAAGTGATTTGAACCGCCCTATCAGTGAGAGGGTCATCACTATCCGCCAACAAGTTATTGATCGTTCGTCGAATCGCAGCCGCCGGGGACGGAGAAATGGTTTCACCTCGAAATAAGTCAAAACCGAAAGAAAGAATCATCGTGTCTGATTGATATAATTTCGCTAAAGCACCCACGCGGGCATTGTAGTTGGCCGAAGCGCCATAATCGATTGCAGAAGCCGTGTCAGTTCCGAAAATTGAATTTCCGCTGAGCCCAGCATTGAGAGCCAACCAACTCATGACCTGAGCCTGGTATGAAATCAATGGGGTAACACCGGCTAGTTCTAGTTCTCTTTCTCTGTTGATAAACCGCGATGGAACCGTTCCCCAGATTCCTCCGAAACTGAGAGTCATCTGTGATGTGATGAATGGCTGTCTCGCAGCGGTCGTTGGCAAATAGTAATGTCCACCCAAGTAGTGATTGGGCTCACCCTTCGGTGGCTCTTGAGCTGACGCGATTGTTCCAATTAGTGTCACTACACATAGAAATAAAGCACTCAATACCCGCCTCATCATGAGCCTCCTACGATTCGGTTAGCTTCTGTCGATCAACAAAACTAATCTTGTAGGTTCGGAAACGTGTGAGCACTTCGAACTGAGCGCATCCGATACGCTTGGGTACCACTGACCCACGTTTACAAAATCAACACTTCAGCCGCTTGGATCAGGAGCCTATGTTGTGCGCCGGAGGAGAAACCAATGAAAAACAAATACGTCTTGAGTTTGGCTCTCGTGGCGCTCACTGCGATGTCCTCGCCAAACGCGTTTGCACAATCGAAATCGAAGCCGCAACCAAAGATCGACCCGAAAGCCGAAGAAGTACTCCGTGATATGAGCCAGTACCTTGCCGGTCTTAAGACCTTCCGCTACTCGGCTGAACACAATGTTGAAGCGGTTCTGAAATCTGGACAGAAGCTGGACTTCATCGGCGAATCCGATGTTGCCGTGCAAAGGCCGAACAAATTTCGTTCTGACCGTAAAGGTGAAATCGTCGATATGTCGTTCTTCTATGATGGAAAGATGTTCTCACTCCTTGGTCGAAATACCGGGATGTACGCCACCACTGAAGCACCGAATACGATCGACAAAGCCCTCGAGGATGCGAGCGATCGCCTCAATCTCGATGCGCCTGGAGCAGATCTTCTTCATAGCAACCCATACTCAGCAATGATGGATGGGGTTCAAGAGGCGATGTATGTCGGAGAAGCGGAGATCGGAGGACAAAAGTGTCACCATCTTGCATTCAGAAATGCGGACGTTGATTGGCAGCTTTGGGTTACGCAAGGACCTAAACCTCTGCCGAAAAGATACGTGATCGTCAGCAAAAAAGAAAAGGGACAACCGGAATATGTTGTCCAATTTGAGAAGTGGGATCCAGGAGCAAAAATCGCAGCTGATGAGTTCCGTTTTGTTCCACCCAAAGACGCCACCCGTATCGCTTTCGCTAGCGATATCAAAGAAAGTAAATCTTCTGGAAAGGTGAAACAAAGATGAAATATCTCAGTCGCACGATCTTTTTCTTCGCATTTATTTTCAGTTGTCTCGCTGACCTCAAGATCGGTAGTTCACCGAATTGGTTTTCATTTCAATCAGCGCAGGCTGTTGTCGGAAGACCACTGACTCCTGTGAGCTATGCAGGAGTCGCTCGACGAACCACTCGTCGCGCCGTTGGCTACTCGGCCGTTGGTGCCACCGCCGTCGCAACAACGGCAGTGGTTGGCGCTGCAACCATTGGAGCAGCAACAATGACGTCACTTCCATCAGAGTGTGTAAACTCGGTCGTCAATGGCATCACTTATAGCAATTGCAACGGCGTCTATTATCAACCGAGCTACAGTGGAACTGACGTTGTCTACGTTAAGGTCAATCCGAGCTGAGGTGATTCATGTCTGAAAACTTCTCCTCCACCGCGGAAAGTTTCATTAATGAGCCGACGCCTGACGGGATGATATGGATTCCAGGAGGAACATTCCAAATGGGATCCAACCATCACTATCCAGAAGAAGCGCCTGTTCGTCGCGTCAGCGTCGACAGCTTCTGGATTGATCGCACTCCGGTGACGAACAAGCAATTTCGAGAATTCGTAGAAGCCACGGGATATGTAACCTTCGCAGAGGTTCCGCCTCGGGCCGAAGACTATCCTGGAGCCCAAGCAGCAATGCTCAAAGCAGGATCTCTGATGTTCGAAAAGCCCTGTGGTCCCGTCGATCTTCGTTTCGTCACTTGGTGGACGTACCGATTCGGCGCAGACTGGATGCATCCAGAAGGCCCCGGAAGCAGTATCGATGGCCGAGATGATCACCCCGTTGTTCATGTCACTTACAAAGATGCGCATGCCTATGCACTTTGGCGAGGACGTGAAATTCCCACTGAAGCCGAATGGGAGTTCGCTGCACGCGCCAAATACGATGGAGCCGAATACTCCTGGGGAGCCGAGCTAACGCCCGACGGAAAAACCATGGCCAATACTTGGCAGGGAAACTTTCCAATGCAGAACCTTCTCGAAGATGGTTGGGAGGCAACATCACCCGTCGAAGCTTTTCCTCCGAACCGATATGGGATTTACGACATGATCGGCAATACCTGGGAGTGGACATCGGATTGGTACGGCGAGCGCGCGAAAGCTAAAGATTGCTGTCTGCCAAAGAATCCTCGCGGCGTCGAAGAAGACGCGAGTCATGATCCTTGTGTTCCAGAGCTTCGAATCCCGCGAAAAGTTTTGAAGGGTGGATCGTTTTTGTGCGCACCGAACTATTGCCGTCGATATCGGCCTGCCGCACGAATTCCAGAGCCGATCGATACATCGACAAACCACTTAGGCTTTCGCTGTATAAAGCGCCCGCTCAGAAAGTAATACAGAAGCGGCGAGGTCGACTCACCTCGCCGCAAGATTTCTAGTGTTTTTCATTCTTTGATGCATTCACCCGATCGTCTTTCTTTAGAAGACGATTCAAGAACCCACCTTTGCCTGTTTGAACTTGGATTCGTTTTGCTTGCGCTACTTCCGCTTTCGGCAGCAAGACCTCGAGTACGCCATTATCGACATTGGCCTCGATTCGATCAGCATCGACTGTTGATGGGATCGTAAAACTCTGCTGAAAACTCCGATACTCACTTCGGCTCTCGCCTTCTTCGCTATGCTCGGCTCGAATCGACATAAGATTTCCGTTCACGTCGATCTGAATGTCTTCTTTTGGAACCCCCGGCAACTCGGCTCTCAAAATATAAGAGTCATCGGTTTCTTTGATTTGGCTTACCGGACGGCGTGACAGTTGCGGCACGTCGCCAAATAGTGATGCAAATGGATTGACGAGAAAACGATCCACCACTTGATCGAAGTCCAACGCGCGATCAACCGCACGCTCGTCATCGTTCCGTCTCACTTGAATGTCTTTGTCTGATTTCGCCATAATTTCCTCCTCAGCATTTTGCATTGTAGTCCGAGAGAGAAAAATGTGAAAACTCGGTTCACTGAAACCTCACGTGTCTGATTGTCACGAGGGTGCATTCGCTTCGTGAAGACGCTTCGCTCTTTGATATGCTTTTTTGATTCCTTCACCGATGTTCGGTGATTCCAAAAATACATTTCCGGATCCAATGACATCGAGAGTCCTCGTTCTGCTCAGCTGAGAGAGAATTTCCCGACTGACACCAGTGAGAATGAGTCGACCGCCGTTGCGTCGAAGCTTTTCCGAGTACCGTGCCGCCGCTTCGATAAAGGTGCTACCGACCTCACGTCGTCCTCGTAAACTTAAAATGGCAGACGCATCGACAGCGCCATCTGCCGATGGAAGTTTCTGTTCGAAAACACGAGCGCCCGCGAAAAATAGGCTTCCGTATGGAATGAGTATCGTGGTCGCATGACTCGGAAGATCTTTGGGCGCTTTCCTTTCTTGCATGAAGCCTTCGGGATTTGTCTCGACCTCAACGACATGCACCTGATCCGATGAACGGAATACGAAAATCAAAAACGAAAGTATGATACTGAGGCCGACGGCAACCTGAAGTGGCAACCAAAGCGTGGTGATGAATGAAAAGAGCATCGTAAGACGAGCGACAAGCCCCGTATTCCAAACGACCTTGACCCTTTTTGGTCTCAAAGAATATGCGACAAAAATGAAGAGAAGCGAGTCGATGACAGTTTCAGGAATGAAACTCAGCAAAGGTTTGCAGGCCAAAAGAATCAAAAACAAGACGATGCCTAAAAAGACATTGCCCCACCGCGACTGTATGCCGGCACCCTTCATCATCGCCGTCGCCGAAAGACTTCCGCCAACGGGAAGACCCTGAATCATCCCACTTGCGACATTGCCAGCGCCCTGGCTCAAAAAGTCTCGCGACAACGATGGCAAACTTCCGTCTGGATTCGGCGTTGCTTGGCTGACACCAGCACCCTGAATGAGGCCGATGCTAGCAATCGCGATAGCTGGTCCGACAAGACTCGCCACCAAACTAAAATCCGGCACTTCGAACTTTGGCAGGAGGCCCTCGCCCCCGAGGGTTTCGCCCAAGGTCTTTACATCGAACCAAGGAAGCATCGCCACAATTGTCGTCACTAAGACGATCACAAGAATCGATGCAATCTTACTTAGATCAACTCGTCCTATTTTCATTTTCGAGAACAAAAAATAGAGCGTAATCGACAGGACCGCGACCGAGGCAACTCTGTAGTTCACCGCTTCTGGGTGAGAAACCAAATCGAAAAATTTCAAAACGTTTCGAGTCTGCTCACTATGGAAGCCGAGCAACGATGGAATCGTTCCTAGGAGAATCAGGACCGATACTCCCGTCAAAAACCCCGTCATCACCGAATTCGATACGAAGTAGGTCAAGAAGCCAAGCTTCATAAACCCGAGCAATAACTGAATAAGTCCAGTCAGCAATGTCAGAATGATGAGTCCCTGAACGACTTTGTCATCTGGAATTCCCGCAAGACCACTTTTCGTGAGCAGAGAGAGAGCGCTCGTCGAAGTGACTGTCACCAATGCAGAACTAGCAAACAATGCTGCCACCGGTGTTCCGATCATCGCCGCATACAAGCCATGCATTGGGCTCACGCCGGCAATCACCGCAGAAGCCATCGCGTCCGGAATCGTCGCAATGGCGCCAGTGAGCGAAGCCGTGAAATCAGGAACGAGCCGCTTCAAATTCATCCTTGAGAGGCTAGCTTTGCAACGCAGTCGCACAAGCAGCGCTGCATGATGAGACGATTCTGGACCGTAAATTGGTCGAGAATTTCTCGCTTGAAAGGCAACCTCGGGGCGAAAAGGTCAAAATATAAATCCATGCACTCGATTCGACTTTTCTGCACATTCGCGCTCTCGATTCTGTTTGTGACTTCAGTCACTCAGGCAGCGCCGCGCGTTCCGAAAGCAAATTGGGAGTTCGTGCAAAAAAAACTCGAACGAGAAAAGTTCTCGAAGGCGTTCATTAAAGAAATGCAACGCACATATGAAGACGAAAAATTTGAAGAGGTCATTCGGCTCAACGTTTTGCTTTATTTGAAAAAGTCTGACTATCACGGAACCCAAGTTACTTCCGATGCGGCTCGCGAAGTAAAATCATTCCGCGAGGCAAATCGAGAAGCGTTCGAAAAAGCACAGACTCGATACAAAGTTCCGAGCGGTGTCGTCGCGAGTCTCCTTTGGATCGAATCAAGACATGGAAAAAACACCGGCGAATTTCACGTTCCAAGCGTTTATCTGAATCTTATCCAAGCACCACGCAAAGACGTTCAACTCTACCTTCAATCCCAAACCGGCCGTTACACTGATAAAGTGAGTGCGAAGGATCGCGAAGAAATCCGCCTGCGCACGTACAAGAAATCAAAATGGGCGCTTCAAGAGCTTCGCGCCATTGAAAAAGTATATCGCTGGAAATGGAAGCTCGATCGCGGATTCAGAGGATCATTCTCTGGTGCATTCGGCATGCCGCAGTTTCTGCCTTCGAGTTATATCAAATGGGCACGCGCACTGAAAGAAACCGCGCAGCCCGATCTCAATTTCGCCGCGGACGCTATCATGAGCGTCGCCCATTACTTGAGTGATCATGGCTGGAAAACCGACAAGCCGGAAACACGACTCAAAGCACTCATGAAGTACAACAATAGCCAAGACTATGCGAACGCGATTCTGAACCTAGCAGAACAGCTTGAAACGCGCACTACGGCGTCGCAGCCCGAATAATCTAAATTTTAAAAACGCGCTTGATGTGTTGGCCGTCTTTGACGCTCTTTCCTTCGATGGTCAGAGAAAGAAGCTTTCTAAATGGTGGCAGCATGGTCCTTTTAGTTTCTGCTTTCACTTTCTCAACATAGATAAGGTCGTCATTTTTTCCCTGACCCAGGCGTGCAGTAGTTATGACCTCGCAGGTCCCGCTCTCTTTCGATGCCTCGAGCGTAAACTCTAAAGCAGCCAGAGAGTCCGTCTTGACGTCTTTGCCTCTTTTGATTTTGAAAGAAACCGAAGAGGATGATTCATCTTTCGTCTCGAGTCTTTTGCGAATTCCACTCTTAATAAGCCGATGGGCATCTTTTGGAGTTTGCCCATTGTTAAGCCAATAGAAGTCGACGGTTTTCAGCGGATCACTTTCTTGAAAGCGGCACCAACTGTCGAGACGCGTATACGGAATGATCACATTCTGCGGATTTTCACTCTTCTCAAAACGGAAGAGCGGATAGTGGGAACCCGCTACAGAGTTTTCAGTGCGTACCGCCCCCGTCGCCGCGGCACCGCTAAGAAAAATAGAGATAAGGAGAACCGAGATAATTCGCATCGATTTATTTTATCGACGTTCAACTCAATGCGGGAATTTGACGCCTATCTTTCACCACCAGTTCGGTAGGACCAAAGCACAAAGTACCCGATGGACCGATTCGCCTGCGAAGATGAAAGTGGGTGGATGGAACCAAAGATTCAACTCGATGGATCCTGCCAATGCGGACGCGTTCGCTTCAGCGTGAAATCGAACTATGTTTACCCATATCAACTTTGCTACTGCAGCATCTGTCGAAAGACACAAGGTGGAGGCGGGTATGCCATCAATCTTTCAGCCGACGCCACGACTTTGACTCTTGACGGCCAAGAACACATCTCGGTCTATCATGCGAAACTAAAAAATCCCGAAGACGATCATGTCCACGTCAGTAGCGGCGAGCGCCACTTCTGCTCTCGATGCGGAACATTCCTGTGGGTTTTTGACAACGACTACCCGGAACTCATTCATCCCTTTGCTTCTGTGATTGATACTGACCTCCCAGCTCCGCCCACCCGCACGCATATCATGCTGGAATTCAAAGCTTCTTGGGTCGTTCCGGATATTTCCGAAGATGATCTCGTCTTCGAGCGTTACCCGGACGAATCTATTGCTGATTGGCACTCGCGCAACAAGTTGACCGGCAAAGTCTCATCGTGGCTTAGTAGATCCTGAAGATGAACAAATCACTTTTTCGTCTCATGGCTGGCTTTCGTCGTTTTCGGGAGAAATATTTTCTTCAGAACGACGCCGATCACTCTCTTTACCACCAGCTTGCAACCTCGGGTCAGACACCCAAAACACTGCTCATCGGTTGTAGCGATTCTCGCGTAGATCCTGCGATCATGACCGAAGCTGGCCCCGGAGAAATGTTCGTTATCCGCAACGTGGCCAATCTCGTTCCGCCATTTGAGCCACCCACTTCGGGCCTTCACGGCACGAGTTCGGCTATCGAATTTGCTGTCGCCAATTTGAAGGTCGAGAACATCATCGTTTTAGGTCATCGCCAGTGTGGTGGAATTCGCGCGCTCATGAATGGCGCAACAGACAGTTCAAACAGCTTCATCGGTCGCTGGATGAGCATTGCAGAGTCCGCTCGTCACAAGGTCATTTGTGAACATCCGCATGCGGACGAGGAAACCCGCTGGCGCCTGGCCGAGCTTGAGTCGATCAAAGTCTCGCTGAAAAACCTGCACACTTTCCCATTTGTGAAGGAAGCGGTGGCCGCGGGACAACTCAATGTCATCGGTGTTTACTTTGACCTCGAACAAGGTCAGCTCTTCGAATTCGACGAAGCCACGCAAGAATTCCGTCAGCTCACGATCTGAAAATCAGAAAGGCGTCGAGAGATAACCCGACGCCTTCCTTGGCTAGTTTGTCCCGTCCGAGTTTTGGCTTTCGCCGCATTCTACAGTCACCTAGCTCTGAAGCCACAGTACAACGCACTTTCCGAAAAAAGATGAAGCAATCGTAGAAAAACTCTGTCGGTTTCAAGACGTGATCCGACCGAATATCGACTCTATAATTCTGTTTCGAACTCAAACGAAAGGACGATGGATTATGCTTTCATTGAGATCTGATGCATTTCGAAACGGAGATGCGATTCCAATTAGGTATTCGCAAGAAGGCAATAACATGTCACCACCGCTCGAGTGGTCTGACATCAAAAACGGAGTCAAAGAGCTCGCATTGATTTGCGAGGATCCTGACGCTAGCGGAGACGAGCCATTCGTACACTGGATCATGTACGGAATTGATCCGCAAACAACGTCGCTTCCCGAAGGGATTAAGACGTTCGGAGAAATTTCAAAGCCGACACATGCGCGACAAGGGGTCAATTCAACCGGGCGAATTGGTTTCTCTGGCCCACTACCGCCGCCGAAGGATGATTGGCATCATTACCATTTCAAACTTTTTGCTCTCGACGAGAAACTCGATCTCAGCGCCGGCGTGGGTCGAGATGGCTTTTATGAAGCCATTGAAGGCCACGTTGTTGATACCGGCGAGACGATCGGTCGCTACAAACGCAAAAAAGGTTAGAAAATTTCAAAAATGATCGCCAAACCAAAAAGTACGAACAAAGTAGAGGAAATCACCCTGACTGTTTGCATCGGAATGCGACGAAGCGCTCTCTCTCCAACAAAGATCGCGAACGCATTCGATGCAATCATTCCCAATGTCGATCCCACCGTAACAAGAAGAACACTCGAGTAAGTGGCGGCCAACGCGATGGTCGCTAGTTGGGTTTTGTCTCCCATCTCCGCAATGAAAAACGAGATGATTGTCGTCAAAAGAATTCCGAAGTGGCTATTGCTTTTGATTTCGCCTTCCTTATCCGGAAACAAAATCCAAATCGCGAAAACGAAAAAAGAAATTCCGAGAGTCCACCGAATCGTATCGGGAGAAAAATAGCTGGCGACATGCTGCCCCACCACGGCGGCAAGGGCGTGATTCGCGAGCGTCGCGATCAAAACCCCGAGTAGAATCAGCCAAGGCTTCTTGTAGCGAGCAACGAGAATCAGCGATAACAGCTGCGTCTTGTCGCCCATTTCACCGAAAAAAACCAAGAGGCCTGAATTGAAAATCGCATCCACGCGAACTCTCCCAGAGGTTCTAGGCCGCGGTTCATGTTTTTTGGCTTGAGAAGCGAAAAAACGAGACGACACGGCCAAAGTTTTTGAACTTTGCCAATGCCAGTCTCGTCAACGAAGGTGGGTACCTTGCAACTGTGCCGGGGTTTGATCCCAGTATGTCGACACAGCTCTCGATGTAAAAACTTCGAGCGACTACTCCCTAACAGCATTAGAAATAGAGGGCGATGACGACCTTGTCAACGTCGACAAAATAGGAGGGCTCTTAGCGAAGCTTGAAGAAATCAATGTTCAAGCAAGCAAGTTGCTCAGATTTCGAATCGCCAACCTTCTTGACCATACGATCGATGACATCCGTCAGATCTTTTCGAACTTCCGCCATAGCCTCTGTCGACACGGCCATCGGCCCTGTATAGAAGAGCTCCTCTGGCGACAGATCCTCCATGCTCTCGAATCCCTTGATCCGCCAGTTCGCATGATGGCGAGAAACGAGAGGTGAGGTCGACTCGATATGAGTTCGTTTCGGCCCCATCGAATACTCGCCGTTTTTCTCGATACTCAATCCGTACTGAACGAGGAACTCCAAAACCTCACGCACACGAACACGCGGCAGTTTCAAGTAGTCGGCAATCGCCTCGACTGAGTTGAGCCCATCGATGGAACTGGCGAGACGAATGCCACTGAAATACCAATTCGAATAGAAACGTGCCTTCGCATCGTCATCAAGCTCGAGATCTTGAGCGACTCGCGATTTGAGATGCTGAGCTTCTTCGCGCTTCTTCTTCATCTCTCGTTGTATCTTCTGTTCGAGCTTGAATGAACCCGCACGCGCAAGCTGGACAAGTAAACAAAAATAGTCTGATTCCGTTTCCGTCAGCCCAAAAAAATCAGCAATTTCGATCGCTTGCTCACTCGAAAAATCCCGCGCCCCGTTCATAACGTAAGAGACCAAAACTGAACTTGTGCTCAGATGTTTGGCGATACGACTGAGCTGACCCCGCCCCGAATTGGGCATCGATTGAACCTGCTCACGAACGAAATCCCTATAG
>DATLHP010000029.1:0-10287 GCA_035539835.1 Bdellovibrionales bacterium | reverse complement strand
ATACTTTTACTCACTTTTCATTGCTCTTGTCTTCGCATCGACAGCGATCACCGTTGGTGGCTGCTCATCCGCACCGAAAGAAGAATCGGGCGAACTCGTCAAGGTTCTGACTTTCAACGAGAAGGTTCTCAATCAACCTGAGTTGCAAAATCGTCCTTATGTGGTGATGGTTTCGATCGATGGATATCGTGCCGATTACAATACGATCTTTCAGCCACCAAACTTGCTAGCGATTGAGCGCGAAGGGGTTTCGGCGAAATCATTGAAGCCAGTTTATCCCAGTAAGACATTTCCGAATCACTACGCTATCGCAACGGGCATGTACGCTGATCGGCACGGCATCGTCTCAAATGAATTCTATGATCCGATCAAGAGTCGAATGTTTGCCTTGAAGGACCGAGCCGCAGTTGAAGACGGCTCGTGGTATTTTGGTGAGCCACTATGGGTTTCCGTTCAGAAACAAGGGCTTCGTACCGCGACGTTCTTCTGGGTCGGAAGCGAAGCTGAAATCGCGGGCCGTCGACCAAATTACTATTTGCGCTACAGCGATCAAGTGCCCAATGCCGACCGCGTGAATCAAGCCCTGAAATGGTTGAGTCTTCCAGAAGAGATGCGTCCACATCTGATTATGCTTTACTTCTCGGCCGTCGATTCAGCTGGCCATCGCTACGGAACGAAGAGTCCTGAGCTTCGCCAAGCCGTACTGTCAGTGGATGAGCAGATTGGACGTCTACGTGAGGGTATTGCGAAAACAGGCCTTCCGGTGAATCTCGTCATTGTTTCCGATCACGGGATGGTGGATCTCGATCCGAGCAAAACATTCGTTATCGATCAAGCGCCTGAGGTCACAGCGATGCTTTCGAAGTTCATGGTTGTGGGACGTGGTCCGCAATTGTTGATGTACCTCAAGCCTGGCGAAGATAAAAAACTGATTCGCCAAACGGAACTCGCCCTTGAATCGATCGCTGCGAAAAACGGAAATATCTTCCGCGTTCTGCGCGGAAAAGAATTGGCGCCTCTCAACTATGACTCGAGTCCACGTGTTGGCGATTTGGTGATCGATCCGGTGTTGCCATGGGTCGTGGGACTTAAAGACTCACAGCCTGATGTTCACGGCGGAAACCATGGTTGGAATCCGCAATCGCTGTCGATGCACGGTGTGTTCATGGCGACAGGGCCAGCGTTCCGCAATCGTGCACCGCTACCGACGTTTGAGAACGTCGATATCTATCCTCTCGTGATGGAGGTTCTACGCCTCAAGTCGCCGAAGGATATCGATGGCAAATTGATTCGAACTCGTTCAGCTCTTGCGCAATGATCTAAAACTTCGCACTCACTCCTTGGAGCGAAAAATCAGACGGTTTAACCTTCTCTGATGAACCGTTCGAAAAGGAGAGAGTCATGGTCGATGAAAACCTGAACGAAGGATTCGATAGCCAATCGCACCGCAAGGAAGACTGGAACCGCATGTTCCGCGAGAATCTTGAGAATGCTCGCACCTATGGAAAGACAGCGTTCGATCGTGTCGATCGCAGTGCACGCGAAAACCCTTGGTACGTCATTGCAGGAGCAGGTTTGGGCGCAGCCCTGATCGGTTACTTGCTTGGACGATCAAGCTCATCGTCACGCGATGAAATCATCACCTACACTTACGACGAAGAGTTCGACGGCGCTTTCGACGAGTGACGTATGCGAGCGATCGCCCTAGTGGCGATCGCCTTCATCTACGGTCGAGTCACCGCGATTCTCAGGATCCTTGTCGTCGTAGCCTTCTTCAGGTTCTGACGTCAGTGTGTTGTTCGGGTCTTCAAGAATGTGACCCTGAGTAGCATTCAATCCATCTTCGAGAATTTGTTGAAATGCTTGGTCCGGTGGAGCGATCTCTGATTCGTCGGTGAGATCTTTATCGATATCTGGATCAGCGATCGGGTGATCGGGATTTGCTTTGTGCATTCCCGGATCTTTCGAGCGGTCGTGATCGGGGAGCGACGGTTTCTCGAGAATCGTCTGTTGTTGATTTCTGCGATCGTTCTCTGTCGTCGGCATAGCTCCTCCTTAAGTCATCAGTTCGAGTTCCTTCAATTTGTTTGAAACATCTTGAGAGTTCAGATTTCTCTGTGCGAGGTCGGAAGCCAGCATTCGCTTTTCCTTGCGGCTTTGTGCGAGGTACCGATCAGACACCATGATGATGAGCAAGAATAGGACTCCGGCCCAAGAAAGCAGTGAAAGAAGTGCACCGGTCATCACCGTGCTGCGATCCGATCGGCGATTTTCTTCAAGGACTGCGTCTTCGTTCCATGGTTTGACGCTTTCCGCGTTCTCAGACCAGTAGTACCCGGCCTTGTGAAGATTGCTTTGGATCATTTTGATCTCTTCGCTCGAACGGCGACGTTCTTTCAAAAAAACGTAGAGCAATGAGAGCGCTAAGCAAACGACGAGTCCCATGAAATATATGGCTGCTAGTTCTGGCACTGATGCGACCCTCCTCGAACAAATTATACGTTAGGTTTCGAAAGCGGCAAAGAGCCCACGTTTTGCTGCAATGCGCGTGTGGCTTGAGTTAAACGATCTCTATTGTCTCACTCGAAAAATCGCCTAAGGAGCCCCTCTATGATTCGTTTCATTGCGATTATCGCTTTGTTTTCATCTCATGTGGCTTTCGCGTCTCTGAACCTCAACGAAGAAAACAAGTTTGTTCGATTCGAAAATGGCATTCGACAAATCATTACGTTGCGAGGGGAGGACGGTCAGGTCGTTCTCGAAGCCTTCACGCTCGGAAAAGATCATTGGCAGGACTTCGCATGGCGCGAAACCTTCGCAACTGAAGCCGAGGCCTTGGATCGCCTTAAAGTTCTCAAAGCTGAATACATCGGTGATCGCGAGGATTTCGTTCTTCAGGGTTTTGATTCACCTCAACCCTTCGTGCAGCCGCCACTGTGGACAGCATCAGAAGCGTGGAGCGAAGCTTGGGAGAAAAGCTACGCTGAATGGGTTCTCGCCAACGCCGATCCAGAGTTCTTCGTAAAACATAAGATCGCAACGGACTGCGCGGACGTCGCTTATACGATGCGCTGGATCTTTGCCCGCATTCACGGTCTTCCGGTCGCAGCTCGCCTTGCTGGTTCTGGCGTAATGATCACACAAGACACCGTTCGCTCGGATTGGATGAAGTATCCAACCCATAAAAACTGGTCAGAAGATCGGCGTTTCCGTGCCGCACTCAACTACCTAATGAATAACACCTACACGCACACTCTGTTGCGTGAGAGCTATCCGGTCGAAATTTCTAAGCAGGGTCTGCTTGCAGGGTCACACCACCTTCGGCTCTCAGAGCAAACCGGACATACGCTTTTCATTCATCGCACGTTTTACGATGATCCTGCGGCGATTCCGATTCGAGTGATGGCATCGACGGTGCCACGTGATGTTCGCTCGCTTTACGAGAGCAACTATGGCGACTCTGAACAGCCAACAGTGAAGAACGGTGGGTTTCTGCGCTTCCGTTGGCCTATTCGTACGAAGAACGGCCAAACGACGATCGTCGCGCCCGAGCAGATGCCACACTATTCGCTCGAGCAATACACGCCCGAGTTTATGAACGGCGAATCATCTTTTTCGATCGCTGTGCTGAAGCATCTCAATCCGGATTTCAGTTTCAAAAAATGGCTGGAAGGCGCGACGATTGATTTGAAAAAACAAATCGAAATGCGTCGTTCGATCGTCGAAGAAGGATTCAAAATCTGTTCGGTGCAAAAGTGCTCTGAAGGAACAGAGAACTACGAAAATTGGAGCACTCCTTCGCGCGACAAACGACTTCGCAATGAAATTTTCCAGATTCAAAACACAGTTTACTCTTCTGGGGAAGCGGAGCTCGTTTCGAACTGGCACGCTGCTTTGAAAGAAGAAGTTCTAGAGTTGGCGGGAGTTCGTTACACACTTGAACGAATCGTTACGACCTGGCAGTTGAGCATGTTTTCAAGTGATCCGATGGTGGATCCAGATGTTCGTTGGGCGCTGTCTCCGACAGGTTTTGCGAATGGCGCATCCGTACTGCTGAAAGACGTCTTCACTAAACGAGCAAAAAAGATCGTCGATAATAAGTGCGCAACGGTTGCGTGTGCTTTTGGCGAGGGTGCATGGTACGAAAATTCATCCGTTGAATTCGATAACTCTTTGCTGCTGATCCGCTCGGCCGTCCGCGGATATTGTTCGAACGCGAGTGATGCCGAATGCGCGCACTTTGAACGCCTCAAAGAAGACACGAAAATTACTTTTAACGGAATCACTAAGAGCCTTGAGCAATGGGTGGGCGATAGCATTTGGTTTAATCCGAATCCGCTCGTGTCGGTGAGTGAGCGATGGGGTTCCCATGCGGCAATGTACCGATCTTATATGTTCGAAGGATTCGGAAATCCGATTGTTGCTGAAAATGGTTGGATGACTTTGCCGTTCGAGTCGAATTCGTCTGAAAGTGCGAATTTGGCGAATGCGATCACAGGCGAAACTATCTCGGCCGGTGACGACCGAGTGTGGATTCGGCTTGCGAAAGACGGAAGTCATGCGGTTTCAAAGGCCGTGGCTGATAATCCTGATGAAGAACTAGAAACGACGAACCTCGAGTTTCTCAATCTTCAAACTCGGGTCAGTACCAAAGTAGAACTCGGCGAACCCGCGATCCCTCTAACTTCAAAGACGAAGAATGTCGTTGCGATTGGCGAAAAATGGATTCAGATTTTTGATCCGGCCCAGCCACTTTCAGTAAAGAAAATCGATAAAGTCGGCGACATTTCCGTGTCGAATCAATTCATAGCATCCATCAATCTCGCAGAAAAGAAGGGCATCTTCGTCGATATCGAGAACATGCGCTCGATTCCCGTAGACGAAGCCTTGATGGTCGAGGGCGCGACACTATCTGTTCAAGCTTCAACAGAGAATGCGTTCGTTGTTCGAAACATCGCTGCCGACAATTCCTTCGACTATGTGATTGATCGTCAAACGGGTGCGATCTTGCAAACGATCGAGGGCGCGTTAACGACTTACTACCCTCGCAGTCATCATACTTTGTCATTGGATGAAACTCAGAATGGCCGTTTGGTAAAGTACGATACGTGGTTCAATCCGATTTCGATTCGGAACGTTGGCCTGACGTCGATTCGTTTGAACGCAATATGTTTCAGCGAAAAGCTCGAGTGCCACCGCGTTTCTGACGGCGGAATCGATGACAAACCGGCGACCGTCGGTTTGAATATTCTGTCGATCGTGGGAGACGTTCTTCTCATTCAAGAGAGCGAAGTGAATACCTACGTGTCGCTTTTATCCCAGCCGAAGCGCGCTCTGATGAAAGCCTCCTCGATCAATCGAATCTCGCTGGATCCAAGCTGGATTCAAGTCACTGCGACGAATGGATATCTCAGTGGTGTATTCAAGTTCGAGAACGGCCAGCTGAAGAACGTATTCACTGTGAATGGATGGATGCGAGAAATCGGTGACGACGCTTTGATACAAAGCGGAGTCGCCTTTGATATCGGTGGTGAACGAATCTGGCTTCGACCTATTCCTTGATCAGGAGCTTCAAGAATTTCTTGAGAGCTTCGCGGGCCTGGGCGTCTTCTAGAACATCTTTGTTCAGACGCTCGGGATTGAACTGAACATCAGTCTCTAAGATCGTCGTATCAATCCAGTAAGCTGATCCGGCAATACGCTCGCTGGGTTCTTCAAAGCGCTCTGGTCCCCCCAGCGTGATCGTACTCACCATATCTTGCTCTGCACGGACTCCCGCTTCGAGTTTTGACGACACGCCAACGGCCTCGCGACCGAGCCCTGCATTGGTGTCGCGAGCGGCGGCCCGTATAGCCTCAACCAGCGATGCTGGAAGGGCGTCAGACATATAAAGCTGGATATGATCGATCGAGAGCGGTTCACCATCTGCATTGGTGTAGGTCGAAACACCGGCTGAAGCTTGGGATGAAACGAATGCGCAAAGGATCGAGAAGACGAGTAAATTTTTCTTCAAACCAGGCTCCGGCGTCGCTATAGCTCGTATGTAACTTAGAGCCCTGGAATAGCAGTTACCGTGCCGCCGCCCTGACCTCATTTTCGGCAGGACTCGTCGGATGAGCCGAGATATCGAGCAAACCTTCCTTGTTGAGAGTGTAGATGTTGAAGGCGTGGCGAATGACTGGGAAGGCCACGTTGCGAACCGGGATCCCGCCTGGAGTTAAGCCTTTCTCAACGCCGTGGTGAGCATGGCCGTGAAAGGCGATATCGGCACCTCCGCCATCGATCGCTTCAGCGAGAAGGTAGCTACCGAGAAAGGGGTAGATCTCTTTTTTTTCTCCGAGAAGAGTTTCTGCAATCGGGGAGTAATGAGTGAGCGCGATCTTGTAGTCCGTATCGAGTCCGTCGAGAGCGTTCTTCAATTCGTCAGCTTGCTTGCGTGCGAAGCGAACAAACGCCTTCATTTCATGTTCACCGAAATCGCTTCCGCAGGCTCCGACAAATCCGCCACCGAAACCTTTCACGCCAGCGATGCCAACGTTGTAGTTTCCGAAGCCGAATGTCACCGAAGTTCCCTCAAGCACGGTCACTCCGATTTCTGACAAGACTTCAGAGATTTTTTCGGGAATATCGGCATGGTAGTCATGATTTCCCAGAACTGCGACGATCGGCACTTCGCAAACAGCGAGATCCTTTGCGAGCACAGATATTTCGTCGACCGTTCCGACTTGAGTCAAATCGCCAGCCAAGAGAAGCAAGTCTGCCGACTCGTGAAGGGTCGTAAAGAATTTCGTTAGTCTTCCGCCAGAGCCCTTGTCGTAGTGAATGTCACCGACCGCAGCAATGCGTATCATACGACCTCCTCGGCTGCCGGCGATGCGGCGGGTTCAGAGATACGCAAAAGATTTTCGACATGAAATCCTTGCGCGTGCTCGCGCACGACGGCGTCGATACATCGCTTGTGCGCTTCTGATTGTGCTTCGCCACGAATGGCGATTCGATTTCCGGCGAGATTGAGTTGAACATCGATAGCTCCGCATCGAGGATCGGCTGCGAGAGCTTCTTGCACATGGGCGATGAGGTAGACGTCACTCACGGGTTGGCTCGCCGGGGGCGACACCGGTTTCGCCGTGCTTTCTGATGTTTTTTCCGCCTTGGCCGGCGCTTTCTTGTTTTGATCAACCAGAGGTTCGCCAAAAACACTCTTTGAAAGCTGCATGATCGCGCTATTCGGTATCCAGATATCGTTTGATTGCGCGTAAATCAGAAGCGCAAGAATGCGTCGAGGAGCTCGACGAGCACGACGGAGCAAATAGTCCCAGTCGACCGTCGAATGCGAAAGGACGGCAAGAGCGTCATGCCAATGGTGCGGGCCGATTTCGCTGTGAACCGCTGCTTTGATGATAATGAGATCTTCGGGCGCAACCGCTGGAATTGTTCTGCCATGATATTCAATCGGCTTTGCATGAGCCTGCATCTCGCCATCGAAATACAAATCGCCTGACGACTTAAAGATCACATCGACCATCATTTCGTCCATCCACGCCTTGTAGAGCCAGCGCTTATCGGTCTTCTCTGTTTCAAAGCCACTGCTCGCCAAGGCATCGAGCGATGCATCTGCGTCTTCCGGCCGAACGAAGATATCGATATCGTGAGTGGAGCGTGGTCGACCCATGCCGGCGGAAGCAATGCCTCCGATCACGGCATAGGGGATGCCGGATTTTTCCATAGCGTCTGCAGCTTTGAAAAGAACTTGGTTGAAGGTCTCGCCCATCTCTGTAAGACGCGCACTAGCGTGATCGGGCGGAATGACTCTCGATTCCATGAGGCCTCCGGGGTTTCGAATCCATCAAAATGATGATTGAGGACGTTTGAGAAATTCTTTTTCTTCTTTCGTGCTATCGCGGCCGATCAATTCGTTGCGATGAGGGAAGCGCCCGTATTTGGCGATGATGTCACGATGACGGATGGCATAGCTCAAAGCTTCTTTGACTGCGGCCGCTTCAGATCCGTGAGTGTTGGCTGCGAGGTCCTGATAAAGATCGACGGCGCGGTTTTGTGCGACGATATCTTCGCTGTGCTCCAGCGGAAGATAGAGAAAGCAGCGTTCGATCGTTAGAAGCTCTTTGTCGAAACCATTTGCGATGGCGATCTCGGCAATTCGGCGAGCGTCGTCATCATAGGCGAAAGCCTGATCGGTCCCGCGATAGATATTACGCGGAAATTGATCGAGGAGAATCACCAGAGCCAAGGCACCTCGAGGCGTTTTCACCCAGTCGTCAAATCCGCCTGCCGCGGCCTCGTCGAGCATTCCTGAAAAGTTCGAACGAATAAGATCATCCACTCCGGCTCGCTTTGAGAACCATAGTGATTGATGAGAGAGAGGCTTTAGAACGTCGTCGCCAAACCAAAAATCGAGAATGAGTTTTTGTTTTTCGTGGGACATGTCGACCCTTCCTTAGGACGTTGCTTCGTTTGTGATGCGAGGAACTCCGACCGTCTCAGAAAGTGCTTTTGTGAGCGGGGAGACATTCGGAAAGAAGACAGCTGAATCATAGTAGGTTCTAAGTCCGGTGATGCGACTTCCATCGTGTTGAATGACCGTAGCGCCACGGTAGTCGATCGGTAGTCCTATGCGCGAGCACCCCGTCGAATGCCATTCTAATACGGCGCAATCGCCGGTCTCGAAGATGTCTGTAAACTGAGTTTCGATCGATTCGAAGGCGCTCAGATATTGACTCCAGAAATCGGAGGCGGCTGTCGCTTTGACTCGATCGCTATCAGAGTGTGCCGTCGGCCGCGTCAAATTGTGCAGCTCTGCATCGTCCGAGAAGAGCTTAACCAGTTCACTCGGATCGCAGTCCTCTTCTGTGGCTCTTAGCAACCTGACGAACTCGCTGACGATCGGCGATTTGACCATCCCCCCTCCTTCTCTAGCGAACATCTTATGACGCCCTACGAAGGCCTCGTTTGGAAAGATTGTCGGTACTATGTCAAAACGCCTTCACTTCTTTGATGAAGCCGAACCCAAATATTGACCTTTCCCAGGGCCAACCCGTATCTTCTCATCTCCTTCTTCAGCTCATCCCAAGGGTTTAAAATGCGCGATATTTTTGACGACGATCAGGATTCCAAAAACAGCTCCGATTTTGCCAAGATGTTTGAAAACTCGATGACCTCGGTTGGGCAGAAACTCAACATTGGCGATAAGATTCGCGGCGAAGTTCTGACAGTCGGCAAAGAAGAGGTCTTTGTTTCAACCGGAACAATGGATGACGGTATTGTTCTGAAAATCGATTTAATCGATGACAAGGGTCAGACCGATGTGAAAGTCGGAGATTTTCTCGATCTCTACGTCACGAAAGTTTCAACGGGTCAGATTCTTCTTTCGCCAAAACCGACATCGAAAAACCTCTCTGATGATCTTGAAGATGCTTTCGATATGGAATTGCCGGTCGAGGGTCGCGTCACTGAAGTCGTCAATGGCGGCTTCCGCGTATCGCTTCTGGGAAAGACAGCGTTCTGTCCCATCAGCCAAATGGACTCTCGCAGGATCGAAGACTCGACCTCTTACATTGATAAAAAATTCGAGTTTTTGATCACGAAGTTTGATTCTCGTGGAAAGAACATCGTCGTTTCTCGCCGTAAACTTCTCGACTCGCAAAAAGAAGCTTCAACAGCGGCGTTCGCTGAAGATCACAAGCCGGGTGATATGCTTCGCGGTGTGGTCACTCGTCTTGAGTCATTCGGAGCTTTCGTTGAGATCGCGCCAGGCCTCGAGGGTCTTTGTCACATTTCTGAAATTTCGTACTCTCGCCTTGGTCATCCAAGCGAAGGTGTGAAGATCGGCCAAGAGGTCGATGTGAAGATCCTCAAGCTCGAAGAAGGGATGAATGGTCGTCTCAATGTTTCCCTCTCGATCAAACAAGCTGCGCCGACGCCGTGGGAAAACTTCCCTTCGAATATCCGTGAAGGTGCGATCGTTGAAGGGCGTGTCACTCGTTGCATGAAGTTCGGAGCGTTCGTGCAAGTGGCTCCGGGCATCGAAGGTCTTGTTCCACTTTCAGAGATGAGCTTCGAAAAGCGCATCACTCGCGCCGAGGAAGTCGTTAACGAAGGTGACCGTGTGAATGTTCGCGTCAAAGAGATTCGAAAGGACGAGCAACGTCTTCTTCTTTCGATCAAGGACGCTGATGAAGGTCGTTTCGAGGAAGAACGCGAAACGAGAGAGTTCGTATCGAAATCATCTTCTTCAAAATCAATGGGAACTCTTGGCGAACAGTTCAAGGG
>DATLHP010000028.1:0-10310 GCA_035539835.1 Bdellovibrionales bacterium | reverse complement strand
CTTCGTGGCGCATCTCGCAAACTCTAAGCGCGCGTAACAAAACGACGACAACCTTGATGCCTCTTCGAATGAAACTGTTCGAAGGGGGTTCTAGTGTCGAAGTCATATTCGTCTGAAGGATACTATCGCTTTCCCACTGTGAGTGGAGATCAGATCGTTTTCGTCTCAGAAGATGATTTGTGGAGTGTTACTGTTGAGGGAGGAATCCCACGTCGCCTCACCGAAGGCATTGGGCGTGTATCCTATCCTTCGTTGTCCAAAAATGGGCGCTGGCTTGCATTCAACAGTACGGAAGAAGGGCATTCGGAAATTTTCTTGATGCCGTCCGATGGTGGCGAAGCCAAGCGGTTGACCTATCTTGGTCGAGAGTCACGTGTGATTGGATGGACTCACGAAGGAACGATCGTCTTCGCATCCAACCATCAGCATGCTTTCTCAAGACTGACGGATATCTATGAACTCGATCCAGAAACAGCTGCGATTCGAAGAATTCCCTGCGGTCCCGCGACACATTTCGATGCGGGTCTGAACGGTGGCGTCGTCATGGCAAGGCATGGCGGCACTGATCTCGCGTATTGGAAGCGCTATCGTGGAGGACGTGCCGGTGAGATTTGGATCGGACGCGACGGCCAATTCGAAAAACTTCTGGCGAAGCCTACCAACAGTGCCAGACCGTTCTGGATCGGTGATCGTATTTTCTTTATTTCGGATTTCGAGGGCATCGGAAATATCTTTTCGGTAAATCAAGATGGAAAAGATATCCGTCGTCATACGAATTCGCGTGAGTATTACACGCGTGGACTCTCAGTGAATGAGAATCGCTTGGTTTTTCATTCTGCTGGGGATCTGTTCATCCTCGATATCGACGAGAACGGAAACAACGTCGGCAATGCGACGGAAGTGACGATCGATTACCGAAGCGCTCGAGCGCAAGCGAAGCGTCGCTTCATTTCTGCCTCGGGATTTCTCGAAGATTTTGAATTGGCTCCGAATGCCGATCAGGTTGTGATCGCTGCACGCGGCAAGACTTTTAGCTTCGAACTTCATCGCGGGCCTGTATTCATGCACGGACAAGAGGGTCCCGTTCGCTATCGGCTCGGGCGATTTCTTCAAGACGGACGAAGAATCGCTTTGATCAGCGACGCCAGCGGAGAAGAGAGTCTAGAAATTCACGATAGCTTCGACAACACGGTGATCGAACGACTTCAAGGGTTGGATCTCGGTCGAACGCGCGAAATGAAGCTGTCACCAGTGAAGGACGAAGCTGTTCTCGTCAATCATCGCAATGAACTTCTGTGGGTGAATCTCGAGACGCATGACTTTAGGCGCCTTGATCACAGTGAGTATTCGAGAATTCGCGGATTCAATTGGTCTCCGGATGGTCGTTACGTTGCCTATAGCGCTTCGATTTCAGAACGACATTCGGCAATCAAAGTCGTAGAACTCGCGACAGGACGTATTCACGTCGTCACGCGACCGATTTTGTCTGACACGAATCCCTGCTTTGATCCGATGGGCGAGTATCTATACTTCTTGTCGTATCGGGAATTTGATCCGGTCTATGACAACTTACATTTCGACTTAGGATTTCCGCGCGGGTGCCGTCCGCATCTGGTGACTCTGAGCAAGCTGATTCCTCCACCATTTTCGGTCGACTATCCGAAGGCATGGCGACGAAAAGAACGAAGCGAAAAAGACTCGAGTAAAACACCGGCGATCGAAATCGATTTTGAAGGAATAGAGGATCGTATCGTTGCAATGCCAATTCCGGATGGACGTTACGGTGCCATCGCCGCAACGAAAGACAAACTCTATGTCACGAGGTTGCCGATTCGCGGAAGCCTGCGTCCACCTGAAGACGACGCTCAGCTCGAGGCCTATGATTTTGAAACAGAGAAATTTGATTTATTGATCGGCAGCATTTCATCGTTTCGCCTTTCAAAGGACGAGAAACAGCTGATCTATCGAGTCGGAAATTCTCTTCGAGTCATCAAGGCCGGTGAAAAACCTCCGCGAGAGTCGGACGACTACCGGCGTGGCGGTTGGATTGATCTTTCCCGCGTTCAGATCCCAGTGCAGCCGCGCTCGGAATGGCGGCAGATGTATCGCGAAGCATGGCGACTTCAGCGCGATCATTTTTGGACTGAGGACATGTCGAAAGTCGATTGGCAGCGCGTTTTTGATCGCTATCGACCGTTGATCGATCGAGCCGGCTCGCGATCTGAAGTCTCAGACATCATTTGGGAGATGCAAGGTGAGCTAGGAACTTCGCACGCCTACGAAATCGGTGGCGACTATCGACCGGATGCAGACTACGGGATCGGCTTTTTGGGCGTCGAAACCGAATTCGATGAAACAGAGGGCGCCTATCGCATCACCGAAATTCTGCGAGGGGATTTGTGGGACGAAACAGGATCATCGCCACTCGCTCGCGCCGGCGTCGAACTCACTGAAGGAGACCTCATCACTGCGATCGATGGACAAAGACTTACGCGCGAAATTCCTTTAGCAAGCGCTCTTCTTTATCGAGCCGGTCGCGATGTCGCCGTGACTTTCCGGCGCCGACTGGCGAACGAAAATGAAACGAGGTCGGTACGCGCACTGCGATCCGACCAAAAACTTCGTTATCGCGAATGGGTTGAACGCAATCGTGAGCTCGTTCATCGTTTCAGTCGAGGACGTTTTGGTTATGTGCACATTCCAAACATGGGGCCTTTTGGCTTTTCAGAATTCCATCGCTCGTATCTGAGCGAATGCTCTAAAGACGGTCTCGTCATCGATGTTCGCTTCAATGGCGGTGGTAATGTCTCGCAACTTCTTCTTGAAAAACTCACTCGTCATCGGATCGGATACTCGAAGTCGCGCTGGTTTGGCGTTGAACCCTGGCCGGTCGATGCGCCAGCGGGGCCTATGGTTGCTTTGACCAATGAATACGCCGGTTCGGACGGCGATATTTTCTCGCATGCCTTCAAACTTTTGCGCCTCGGACCCCTGATCGGCAAACGCACCTGGGGAGGCGTGATTGGGATCAGCCCCTCCCATTCGCTCGTCGATGGCGGAATGACGACTCAGCCCGAGTACTCGTTCTGGTTCTCTGACGTTGGTTGGCGGGTAGAGAATTACGGGGCTGAGCCAGACATCGAGGTCGAATTCTCCCCTGGGGACTATGTAAAGGGGCGCGACCCTCAGCTCCTGCGGGGAATTGAGGCTCTTGAGGAAATTCTTCAGCGAAATCCACTGCCTAGGCCTGATTTAGATGACGCTCCTGACCTCTCGCTCCCTTTGGACAATTGAGTGCATTGGGGTGATGTGATACAGACTGAAGAGTCTATCAATTTCCGGAGGAATGTGATGCGTGCGGATGCTCGCTTTTTTGGCTTAGTTGCGCTGGTTTTGGCGGCTGCTTTCTTGCGTTTGGTTCCGCATCCGGCGGGTTTTGCTCCGATTGCGGCTCTCGCGCTCTTCGGATCGGCTCATTTCTCTCTCGTCGCTGGATTGCGATCGTACTTCCGATGCTTGCGTTGTTCTTGAGTGATGCTGTGATTGGTTTTCACGAACAGATGCCAGCTGTCTATTTGTCGTTTGTTCTCGTGGCACTTCTCGGCTTCGTATTTGTTCGCGATAACCAGTCAGCGGCCCGAGTGGCTGGAACTTCGGTTCTCGGTTCTCTTGTTTTCTTTGTGGTAACGAACTTCGCGGTTTGGGCACAAACTGCAATGTACGCAAAGAGCTTCGAGGGCTTGGTTGCGTGCTACGTTGCCGCGATTCCTTTTTTGAAAAATTCTTTGGTCGGCGACTTGATGTTCAACGGAGTTCTTTTCGGCGCATGGTATGCTCTCGTTAAGTGGTTCCCGTCAGGACTCGCGAGCGGCGAAACGAAAGCGAACTAAGTTCACATGGCAGATAAGAACGATCAGTGGCCAGAAAACAAACCGGGCAAGTTCTACGTCGATCGCACGTGCATCGCGTGTGATGCATGCTGTATTGCTGCCCCAGACAACTTCAAAATGAATGAAGACGACGGCCACGCCTATCTCTCAAAACAACCCGAATCGCCAGCTGAAGAAGATCAGTGCAAAGAGGCGATGGAAGGTTGTCCTGTCGAAGCGATCGGGAACGACTAGGCCTGAACGGTCGGTTGTTGCATAATCAAAGTACGCACTGGGAACGGAATATCAATGTGCTCTTCAATGAAGCGGCGTTTGATTTCCATATGCAGATCGTTCTTCATCGTCTGAAGATTTTCAGTGATCGTGTAGACGAAAATTTGAACGTTGATCGCTGAATCTCCGAAACCATTGATGGCAAACACAGGCTCCGGTTCTGTCAGGCAGAAGGGGTGCGATCTTGCGACTTCGCGTAGAATCTCTTCGACGCGTTTGAGATCCGCTGAGTACGAAACTCCGACAGTGATATCGGCTCGCCGAACCGGAAAGTAGGTGTAGTTGATGATGTTCGACTTCACCAAAGTTTCGTTCGGAATTCGCACCATCAAATTGTCGAAGGTTTTGATCTTGCTCGAAAGCAGATCGATTGAAACCACTGTGCCGGTGATATCTGCGACCTTGATCGCATCACCAACGACGAAGGGCCGCTCAACCATCAGGAAAAGCCCGCTGATCAAGTTACTCGCTGACGTTTGTGCAGCAAAACCGATGGCGACCGTTAATACGCCGGCAGCTCCGAGAATGACTTTCAGATCGAAGCCCAGCTGATTGAGAGCGGCTGCGAAAGCGAGAGTCAGAATCCCGTACTTCGTGAAGCGCGAGAACATGATGCGCTGTTGAGTGTCGAGTTTCGATAGTTTCGCGACGGCGTTTTCAGATTTCTTCGCGACGAACATGCCGAGCATGACCAGGACGATCGCCCACATGGTATTGAAGATTTGCTCTTTAGTAATGATCTGACCGAGTTGATGGATCCAATCGCTCATTCGTGATGACCTCGTTCAAACATGCGGGTGAAAGCACCGAACGTGTGTGAGCTTTCGACATTGGCTTGTCGAGGTGGCGCGATGAACTGACTCGGACTTGCCTCGTGCGGAGCTTGATTGTCGATCTTCATATGCGGGAATGCATCGTCTTCTCGGCGTTCGAGAGTGATCAAGTCAGTCCAGAATCCCGTTTGCGATGAATAGTAAAGCGAGAGCTTGCGATACGGAACGAGCAAGCGCTCTGTCGTCAGTGCATCGAGCCCATGGTTTTGAATCACGATCGGTGTGACCACGCAATGCGATCGCAACGGAACTTCACGCGGATCAAAAAGAAGTCCAACCGGACTCGAGTACGCGAGTTCACCTGTGACATTGGTTGGTCCGTGCCATGTATCCGACAAGCGATATGTCGGAATCTCGCGCACAACACGTGTTGGATTTGCAAGATCGACTCGCACCCAAAGTGGAGTGATCAAATAGGCAGTGACTTCGTCGCCGGGCAAAACGCTAACGGGTTTGCCAGAGCGAACGACAATCGATCGATCCGGAAGACATGGTGAGAAAACCAGATCGCTCGAACCCTTTGCGCCGTAAACATAGGTTGCTTCGTCCATCCGGCTCTGCGGTTTTTCGAAAGGCGTTCCCGGAAGGTGTCGCATGTGGGCATCGAGCCAGTCTTGCGTGTTCGTCCAACGCAAGTGCAGACGGCTTGGAAGATGCTCGATCCACAGTCTTAAAGATCCGATTTGCCAAAAATCTGAGCGACCGACGGGGACCGAGTGACGGCCCCACCAAGCGCTGATGCCGGGATTGGTGGTGTTGAGTTGCGACATTCTGAAAAGCGTATCAACCACGGACTCTTAGTCAAGGGATGCGGTTTCAAATCGAGCGGAGTGTGTCGGACGCGTCTCGACATGCATTTCGGGCTCGAATCGTTGCATTCGCTGATCGAGCGCGCGTCCCAATGACCGCAAAAAGTCGATCACCAAGCTTTGAGAGTGGATCGCGATGTCCGCCGCACTTGAGCCCGCTCCGATCTTAAACGAAATGCCGCGACCTTTGATCGCTCGAAACATATCTTCGTCTGTCGAGTCGTCACCGAGCGCGAGCGCAAAAGTGTTCGGGCTTGCGTCTTCAAGGAAGGTGCGAGCGAAGACGCCTTTATCTGCCTCCATTGCGCGCAATTCGACAACCTTCTTTCCGCGCAGGACGTTCACGGGCAGATTCGAAAGACCGACTTCGAGTTCCTCGACGAGTTTTCGGGCTTGGAAGTCGGCAAACTCTTGCGGAGCCAAGCGATAGTGCCAGGCAATCGAGTATTGTTTTTTCTCAACTCGAGAGTGCGGAACGCGGGCCGCATAGTCGGACATGATTTTTTCAGCAGCTGGATACCAAGTTGAGCGCGTGCGTAGAACGCGTCGGCGCCATTTGCGAAGGCCCGGGCTGAAAACCTTAGCGCCATGCTCGGCCGCCAAGTGTGCATTGATACCGAAAAACTGCGAAGCCATGAACTTGCTATCGCGTCCGCTGACGATGACGAGGTCAATCCATGGATATCGCGACAGTTCGAGAATCGCATCGCGTTCTTCTTGGGACATGACGGCTTCTTCGGGCCGTGATCGAATCGGCGTCAAAGTTCCATCGTAGTCGAGTAGAAGGGCGATGCGCTCAGGCTTACTGGCAAGAACGCGATCACAAAGAAGATCGACTGCATCTTGGTTCGGTTCGATACGCGCCGGACCTTTGAGATTTTCTGCAGGCATTTCTTTCGCGAGTTCGGCGATGAATGCGGCGGCCCAGTCGGTGGCTGTGTACTCACGCAAAAAATCTTGCATCATGCGAAGACGAAAGACTTTCTCTTCGCGAGTCATCTCTAACGCTTGAAGCATTTTGCGAGCGCTGTCTTCGAGATCCCATGGATTGATCGGCAGCGTGTGACTGAGTGCAGATGCGGCTCCCGCAAATTCACTCAAAAGCACAACGCCCGGCTTTTCGACCGTTTGGCTTGCGAGATATTCAAGCGCGACAAGGTTCATTCCGTCCCGTTTCGAAGTCACTAGCAGCGCATCGGCGGAACGATAGAGAGCCATGAGATCGTCAAAGGAAACGCTAGCGTGAATGTACCGAACAGGCGTCCAGTTCGGCGTCGAAAATTCGCCGTTGATTTCGCCAATGAGCTGCGCGATGTCGCGCGCCAGCTGGCAGTACACCGGCACATCACCGCGGGTGGGAACAGCGATTTGCAAAAGGCTTACCTGTTCTCGAACATGCGGATATTTTTTTAAGAACGTACGGAAGGCTTTGAGCTTAAGATCGAGTCCTTTGATGTAGTCGAGGCGATCAACACCGAGAAAAAGAAATCCTTGCTCTTTGATATTCTGAGCGAGCGCATGAATTTTCGGATCACGCGCTCTGCGCATGAACTTTTCAGTATCGATACTGACGGGGAAAACTCCAAAGCGAGTGGTTCGACCATCCCGAGTGACCGACGTGAATTGAGGCTCGACGCCAAGAAGTCGCAACAGGCTGCTTCCGAAGTGTTGCAGATAAGAGTAGTCGTGAAACCCGACAAGATCACATTCGAGAAGAGAGTCGAGAATTTGCTCTCGCACCGGAAGCTGCCTGAAGACTTCGGACGTTGGAAACGGGACGTGCAAAAAGAAACCGATCTTCAGTTTGGGTCGAAGCTTTCGCAGAAATTTCGGCACCATGAAGAGGTGAAAATCATGAATCCAGATGAGATCGTCATCTTGAGCCTCTTGGGCGATCGCTTCAGCGAATTTTTCGTTGACCGTTTTGTAGTCTTCCCACGACGACTTATCGAACGAAACGAGTTCGGGCTGGTAGTGTAAGAGTGGCCACAGAACATCGTTGCCAGTGCGGTTGTAGTAAGAATCGTAGAGAGCCTTATCGACAAAGATGGGTCGATAAGACCAACTCGAATCGCCAGGGATTTTCGCTTGCACTGACTTCCAATTTTCGGGCGTGAGGTGATCCGGCGCACAGCCGATCCAAATTTTCTCTGCAGCGGCATGAACACCGCTGAGTGCTGAGACAAGACCACCCGTCGATGTGGTGATTTGCTCACCATCGGGACTCAAAGTGAAAGGCAATCGATTTGCGACTGTGACCCAGCGACTCATTTGTACTCCATTTCAACGAACGACAACGTAAGTGCAGCCTTTCGTCACAAATCTCGGTCTATAAAGGATGCATGGCTGAGAGACACACATACAAATTCGGGGTCATCGGGAACTGCGCCTACATTGCCTACATCGACACATGCGCCAACGTCGTGTGGCAGTGTCTGCCTCGGTTCGACTCAAGCTTTATCTTCGGTGGGCTGCTTGATCCAGAAAAAGGCGGCCGCTTTTCGATTTCTCCACAAAGCGGGCAGGAGAGCACTCGGCAGCACTATATCGAAAACACCAATATTCTTGTGACACACTTCGAGACTGAAGATGGAGCATTTGAGGTCGTCGACTTTGCGCCACGCTTTGCGCGCTTTGATCGTTACTTCAAACCGCTCATGATGATTCGAAAAATTCGCCGCATTTCGGGCAATCCGCGCGTTGTCGTGAAGTGCGAACCTCGAGGAGACTACGGCGAACGAGTCGCCGAGGTGAGTCTTGCGAGTAACCACTTGCGATATCAGGGACTCGACGATGCTGTTCGTTTGAATACGAATATTCCACTCACGTATGTCGCTCAAGGAATGCCATTTCTTCTGACAGAGACGAAGTATCTTGCGCTCACTTGGGGCGAGCCATTTGAATCATCGCTCGAAGAGACATGCGAAACCTATTTGCAAAAGACGACCGACTATTGGCGTGTGTGGGCGCAGCGATGCACGATTCCGGATATTTACCAAAAAGAAGTTTTACGTTCGGCACTCTGTCTCAAGCTGCATCAGTACGAAGACACTGGCGCCATCATTGCCGCGGGCTCAACAAGTTTGCCTGAAGCTCCGGGCTCGGGCCGCAATTGGGATTATCGATTCTTCTGGGCGCGTGACTCTTACTACACGCTCAATGCTCTGAATTCGATTGGGCATTTTGAAGAACTCGATCGCTATTCGCATTACGTTCAGAATCTGGCGATGAGCGCGAACAAAAGTTTTCAGCCTCTCTACGGAATCACAGGAGAAACGCAGCCGATTGAACGAGAGCTCGATCTAAAAGGTTATCTTTCAAACAAACCCGTTCGCATCGGAAACGCGGCGTTCCTGCAAGTTCAGAACGACGTGTACGGCCAACTCATGCTTTCGCTACTTCCGCTCTACGTCGATGCGCGAATTATTCATACCAAGCGGCTGGAGTCACAAGAGTTGGTGACAGCGTTTCTTGACTCAATTGAAAAAACGATTCAATCGCCAGATGCGGGACTCTGGGAGTTTCGCAATATGCAGAACAAGCACTGCTATACCTATCTCTTTCATTGGGCCGGCGCTTCGGCGGCGGCGAAGATTGGTCGTCAGTTGCGAGACGAGGCGATCATCAAGCGGGCGTTGCATCTCAAGGCTCAAGCGGCTGAGGGGATCGAGGCCTGCTACAACCCAGAGATGAAAGCGTATTGTTCGTACATTGGTGGCACAGCCCTCGACGCCTCGCTCTTTCAACTTCTGACCCTTGGCTATTTGCAGCCAAATTCTGAAAGGGCGGCGAGTCATATTCTGACGATGGAAGAAGGCCTGCGCGCAAAAGGCGGTCTATTCTATCGCTATCGGCATGCCGATGACTTTGGGCTTCCAGAGGTGGCGTTCTTAGTCTGTGGTTTTTGGTACGTGCGAGCGTTGGCTGCGGTGAATCGACTCGATGACGCGATTCAAACTTTTGAGCAACTTTTGGGATATGCCAACCACGTTGGACTTTTGTCTGAGGACGTCGACCCAATTTCGGGTAGCCAATGGGGGAATTGTCCGCAAACATATAGTCATGTCGGCGTCATCAACGCTGCCTTCGATATCTGGAAGAAATTAGACCGGCCCGCCTTCCTGTAATGTCAGGTTCTTGTCAGGGAATTTTTCAGAACCCGTTAGTGGTGGCGTGCGAGCTGGTTAAGCGGAACGATCAGTCATGGCAAAAAAGAAGGCTTCACGGAAGCCACGAAAAGCAAAATCGAAAGCAGAAGATCTTAGACCTGAAGAAGCACCACAGGAGTTTCTGAATCGCGATCTCGAATGGATCGAATTCAATGCTCGTGTTTTGAATGAAGCGCTCGATTCTCGAACGCCACTTCTTGAGCGCGTAAAGTTTTTGGGAATTTTCACGTCGAACTTCGACGAATTCTTTATGAAACGAGTCGGCAACTTGAAACGTCAGGTTGAAGTCGGCGTGCAAAGAAAGTCGGGCGGACTCACTCCAGTTCAGCAGTTGGC
>DATLHP010000027.1:0-29616 GCA_035539835.1 Bdellovibrionales bacterium | reverse complement strand
ATTTTTTTACTTCATCGAGTTTGATGACCGCGAAGTTAACTTCGGATGCTCCAGCTTCGGTCACTGTCCACATGACTTTTTTGACTGTGAGAATATCGATGTTCTTGTCAGCTTGAACCGTGACGCGACGATCATCGGCTGGGTCGTCTTGTTGTTCGCCCGATTTCGCCGTTTGCACGACGTCGCGAATTCGATTTGGAAGTGCTGCGCGTTTCGCTTCAGACTCTTGAAACCGCTGAGCCAAAAGTGCCTTGAGCGGTTCGATCATCCAATCCGGCTGCTCTTTCACTTGTGCGAAAGTCGCAATGACGTCTTTATCCAGAAGAATTTGATCCTTCGAAACAACGACGACGTGAGCCGGTTTCAACTCTTTAACGGCATGAGCTTGCGGAAGAACGACCTCTTCACTGAGCTCGAGAACTTCGCCTGTTGTTTGATAGTTCTGAAGAAGGAAGACCGCTAGAACCGTGAACATGTCGACCATTGCGGTCAAGCTGAGCATGGCAACAATCTTACGACCGCTGCCTTTCAGAGGACGATTGTGTCGATCGCGACGACCGGGAGCATAGATCGGCATTACTCAGCCTCCGCTGTAATCACTGAGATCGACTGGAATCCGCCTTGAATCATCGTATCCATTCCGATGATGAGCGCTTCATACGGAAGCACGTCATCCACCGTTAGGTTACCATCGGACTTTTCAGGATATTTTTCTTTGATCAGTTTCAAACGTGCCTTCAGCCCTTCGGTGTCCCAACCGCTCGCGATTTTCGGCAATTGGAATCTCTCAGATCCGATGATCACGCGATAGCCAAACTCTTTCACGTCCACTCGCAGGGGGATATCAGCAAGTGGCGGAGGAGTGATCGGCTCTTGATTCTCGTTTCGTTTTCCGTAGATGCTCGAACCGAGCTGGATCATCGAGACCTGGCTCCACACCGCGGTGATGAGAAGGAAGGTGATGAGAACGCTCATCAAATCGATGAACGGAACGAGGTTCAACTCGATCTGTGTGGTTCGCCCTTTCCCGCCTTCTTCAGCCTGAGCCATGTTTACTCTTTCATTTTGTCGCGGTTAGCGACAACAAGGTTCATGAGACTCATGCTGCTCTCGACAACGTCATTCAAGATTCGACCGATGCGAACCTGGAAGTAACCGTAAGCCAAGATACCGATGATCGCGACAAGGAGACCGAAAGCCGTACAGTGAAGGGCTTCTGAGATACCTTCTGAAAGAAGCGCTGCTTTTTCAGCCGCACCCGCAAGAGCAACACCTTGGAACGATTTGATCATACCGAAGATGGTTCCGACGAGACCGACGAGCGTTGCAACGTTCGAGAAGACCGCAAGGAAGGCTGCCCAACCTTCGATCTTCGGAGTGTCACGAAGAACCGATGCATCCATCGCCACTTGAACTTCTTCGTCTGGGCGATGGTTCATGACCTGAACCAAACCTGACTTCAAAGTACTGGTGAGTGGAGTGACTTTCGAATCACAGTAAGTGATCGCTTGGCGAACATCTCCGCGAAGCACCATTCCGAAGAGGTGCTCGTTGAAATCAGCCTTGTCGACCGTCAACGAACGGAGTGTAACGAAGCGCTCGATGATGAGCATGACAGTCAAGATACCGATCGCTGCGATGACGTACATCGCGAAGCCGCCGGCCTCGAAGGCATGAACGATGAAGTTTGTATTCTGGGCCGCGTTCACCGCGTCCACTGCTGCTGTCGGTTCCAAAGGATCCCCCCTGTGTTACTTCGCACTCACCTGAGTGCTCTAAATTTTTCTTTCAACAAATCAAAATCAGTTCGAGAAGAAGAACGGATACGCTTCGACCTCGACCTCGTTGCTCGCTGGTGGATCAGGGAATCGCCATGTTCTCAAGCGATCCATGATGCAGTTTGCAACTTCCGCATTTCCGAGTTCATTCGACTTCACGCGCGTCGCCGTCACACGACCCTGCTCTCCAATCACCCATGAAAGAACAAGTTTACCCATGAGATCAGGATTGCGATTGAGTTGACGCTCGTAACAAGTACGGATGACTCGCAAGTTCGCCATGATCACCCGACGAATCGCTTCGCGATCGTACGATCCTGAGATCGCCGCCTCGTCGCCGCCCGGTACGATACGAATACCTGCGCGATTTCCGAGACCGCCCGTTCCGTAACCTGAATTACCACTGCCACGACCTTGAGTTCCGACGCCGCCATCAATACCGGTGAGAGCATTTCCAGTTCCGCCTCTTCCAGTGTCTTTTACGGCGCTGCCGAGTCCTTGAACCGCGCGGTTCTCCGCGTAACCAGATTTTCCGGTCGCCGCATCTGCAAGACCTGCAAGTTCACCTGAACCACTCGTGCTTTGTGCGAGCTGATCGTTTGCCCCGCCACCGCCAAAGACCGAGAAGACGCCGGACTTCGATACGTCTCGCTGCGGGCTCTTCATTTGCGAGGCCGGCTTATCGGTCGTCTTGATCGATCCGCCCTGTTTCGGCGATGTCACCGTACGAGGACCTGTTTTGTTTTTGTTGGGAGCCGCGTTCGCCGACTTACCCGGATCGTTTTTCGTCGTCAGGTTCGTCGCGGTCGCAGGTTTTGCAGGAGCTTTCGCTTCCTGCATTTTTGTCGGCGCTGGTGTCGATTTCACCACCACTCGCTGAGGTGTCGGGGCAGGAGTTGGAGCTTCTGCCTCCGCAACTGGAGCTGGCTTTGGAGTCGGCGGCGCAATGATGACCGCCGTACGCAATGGCTCCTCTCCAAGTTCATCTGGGAGCGGCTTTGGTGGAGTGTACAAGATCATGTACAACCAAAGAACCGCGACGAGAACAAACGAGAAGATAACGCCTGCGAATTCCGACGTCGTCAGATCCAACAAAGGCGCGACCAACGGTTTCGGAGAGTCAGAAACGTAGCGAATGAAAATCGAAAGATCGTCTGAAAGATCGAGACGAACCATTTCGCCCTGTTCGAGATTGATCCCGAACGAGTTATCGACCTTTACCATGCGGTTTTGACGACCGACTTCTGCGAAAGATGATGCCGTCTGACCGCGAACAAGCTCGCCCTTCATATCCCCGCTGACAAGAACGATGACCTGGGCATCGAGCTTTAAAAGCGGAAGCTTACGAACTTTGCCACTGAGAAGCGGAAGAATAATATCGCAGTCCGGTTGCGAACCGACCGTGACGAGTTGTTTTTTAGAGAAATGATGAGTTGCGATCACTCGCTCGCGCCATGCGATGAGAACCTCAACGACGGTGCCCTTCGTCGGCTTCACGTAGTCGCGAACACTCGCATGCTTACTTGGCGGCGCGAATGTTTTTTTGCGGCGACTGTTTTTAGAATGCTTGCCTGCAGAAGGATTGCGACGAGCCGGTCCACCAACCGCAAATGACGGGCCCGCGAGCGGCATTCCGCCTTCGAGAGCGTTTGTCGTCGGCACGTCAGTGATCGAGCTTGCGGCCGCTACTGTCGATGCAGCGGCAACTCTTTCAAACATCGACGTTGTCGGAGCTGACTTTGCCATCGGTTCTGGTGTCGACACCTCTGGCTTTTTTGGAGTCGGTGCCGGCGCCGGTTCTTTTTTCTGAACCGGAGGCGGCTCAGCGGCGATGGGAGCAGCTGCAACAGCCGTCTCGCCCGGAGGACCTTTCGGTTTTGGAACACCGATAAAGAATTCGATTCTAAATTCGCCGACCTGAACGATATCGCCCGACTCAATCGGCGCATCGAGAACTTGCTCGCCGTTTTTAAACGTTCCGGTTTCGGAGCCCAGATCGCATACATAGTATCCACTGTCGCGTTCTTCGATCGCGGCGTGAATGACCGAGACTTTATCTCCGTCGAGAGGAACTTGAACATCGCCCGGTCGACCGAAGACGACCTGCGGATCAGTGAATTGCTTCACTCCGAGGAGTTGTTCGCCTTTAAAGATGCGAAGGACGACCGGCTTCTTCAACTTCCGCTCCCTTGAATGTTCATTTCCTCTGAGGTTTTACGCATCTCAGGCAGGAAATTTTCCCGGAGTTTGATCAGGCGCTTGAAATTGTTGTTGCGCTGCTGGAGCAAGTAGAACAGCTCCGGCTTTTGAGTCTGACCTTCTACGAGTTGGTCTTCGAAGTTGACGGTCGTACGCTTGCTTTGCCCTGACTTCGCCGCTGGCTTTTTTGCTTCAGTCTGCTGAGCAAACGCAAAGCCCATTGCAACGGTTGTCGCAAATACGAAGAGAGAAATTTGAAGTGCCGCTGTCCGCATAACGTTCGGCCCTGATGCTTTACTTAGATGTTTCATCATTGTAGCGCAGCCTTTGCTTTCTTTTCCAAAGCATTCACACGCTCCACGACGTCTTTCCTTTCAGTCTCAAGGAATTTCACTTTATACACAAGCGGCAGACCGTCTTTAGGCCTGTTCTGATAGTCGATCATCAGAATCGCAAGATTCAGATTCGCCGCGACGTCTCGTGGATTTTTTTTCAACACTGATTCGTATGTTCGCTGCGCTTCGTTCAACTTGCCGGCGGCTCGTTGAGCAGCTCCGTAACTGACAGCAAATGAAGTGTTTGTAGGAGCACCCCGATATGCTTGCTCAAGAAGAGGCAATGCACGATTGGCATCACCGCCCCGCAAGTAAATGGCACCAAGGTTACCAGCGGCTTCGACGTGTCGAGCATCGATCTGGAGAGCTTTTTTGAAGCTAACAGTCGCCGC
This sequence comes from Bdellovibrionales bacterium, assembly GCA_035539835.1. Lineage (GTDB taxonomy): Bacteria > Bdellovibrionota > Bdellovibrionia > Bdellovibrionales > JAMPXM01 > DATLHP01. The sequence continues at coordinate 24,912 of DATLHP010000027.1, read as the reverse complement.
ACCGATATCACCTTCTGATACCAAGATGATACCGAGGTTGTTGTGAAGAGCGGCAATGTTCTGATTCTTTTCGAACGCGCGGCTCAAGAGAATCTTAGCGGCACCGGGTCGACCCTGTTTGAAGTGATAGAGCGCCAAAGAATTCAACGCGAATGGATCGTTCGGATTGCTCGAAAGTATTTTCGCGGCCTCTTCATTGATCTTCGCCGCTTGGCCGCTGCGAACCGCCTGGGCCAAAGGCTGATACTTGCGATCGGCACTCGATGGAGCCGCATTCGTTTCAGCGCGAACCGGATCAGCAGACTCGTCAGGAATATCGACTTCTTCGTCTGTGACGCCCGAGCCAGAATCTGATCTCGTCTTCATTGAACCGCAAGACGCGAGAACCAATGCACTCAGAAGAATAATTCCGATGCGTGAACAACGTTGAAGACTCATAGACCCATCCAATCAGCCGAGCGAGCATCGCCAGCGATTTCCACTTCAGTGTCTGGCTGTCCACCGAGAGTCGCCAAGCCGCGACGAGCGACTTGCGTCCAATCTGTGTAGGCCTCAAGTTCTTCTGATTTTGCGACTGCAGCTTTGTATGAATTCGTTGCTTCGGTTTTGAATCCATTGATCTGAACCTGCATCAGCTCGCGATACTTTTTCGCATCATCAGCATTGAAGCCAGCCGGGATCGGAATTGTCGCGAGCTTGTTCGACATAATGTCGAACATCTGCCCCGTCGAAGACAGAGCTGCGACGATCCAAGGAGCGTTGTCGAAACGAATAACTTCTTTCATCTCGCTGATGTATCGCTCACGAAGCTGTTTCATCTGAACTGCAGCCTTCGCCTGCTGCTTATCGTTTGCAGTAAAGCGAAGCTGCCTCAACTCACGCATTGTCTCTTGCGAAAGTTCGAAGCGCGACTCGGCCGCAAAGCGTACGCTCTCAACCGCAGACTTACCTGCGTTGCGATAGATTCGAATCGTTTTGTTCCACCACTCTTTTGCTTTGGTCGGCTGATCTTTCAATTTCGCGATGGTCGCGATTTCAAATGCTGACTGAACCGCTTTCGCTTGTGAGCGTGGGCCAGAATTCAAATAGAGTTCGTAGAGTCCCGAAGCCTTCGTGATGTTACCGCGACGCTTCTGCAGCTCTGCTTGCGCGAAGATCGTTTCCCAACGGTCTTTGTTCTTACTTTTCTCTTGGTAGATCTGATACGCATTCATCGCTTCCGCGTGTTGCCCAAGCCCGTCGAAGAGAACGCCGGCGTTATAGAACCCGTTCACGGCCTGCTGATCCTTCATGTTGGCCATCGCGTAGTCGCGATACTGCTTCGCCGCGAGTTCCAACTGCCCAGTTGCCGAATAAACTCGCGCAAGAGCGTTTCGAGAATCGTTCTGAAGCGCTTTCACCTTCGGGTCAGATCCGTTCATAGCCAGAACGAAGCCATACATGCGCATCGCTCCGACCATATCTCCGCCTTTTTCATAGTTCGAGGCGGCTTTGTATCTTGCAGCAGCAGCAAGATCGGACGCTTTGAATGACGTCGAAAAATCTTCGAATTCCTTACCGGCCTTGAGAGCATCCGTCGCCGCAGTTTTATCTGCGCGCAAGAATGTTGCCTTCTCAATCATTGTTCGAATCTCAGATCCGAACTTTGAGTTCGCGATGGCCGGATTCTTCAACATCTCCTGACCTTTTTCAGCAAAGCCCGCCATATCGCCTTTGAGCTTGAACATGTCGAGCATCAGGTTGCCGGCGATCTCGGCGTTCGGAGATTTCGGATCATCGCGAAGGATCTTTTCAAAAATCGGCATCGCTTCGTCGAAATGGTTGTAGCTGTAGTAAAGAACTCCGAGACGTCGCTGAATGTCAGATGACTTCTGATTCTTCGGATAAGCTTCGATGTACTTTTTCGCTGCTTCTGCGAATTTCGCAACGGCTGGATCCAGTGGCATCGGTTCGATCGATTTACCACGTTTCGCATCGATCTCTTCTGCCGACGGAAGCGCTTTCTCAAGAGCGAGCAGCGCGTTCACGACCGCACGCTCGCGATAAGGTCCTTTCGGATCCTTGTCAGCAACCCAACCGTAAACTTTCGCAGCTTCTTCGTATCTCTGCATGTCGAAAAGAAGTTCCGCTTGGAAGAAGCGCATCTCGACAGCCTTCTCTGTTTCCGGGAAGTGTTTGAAGTACTGAGCATAAGACGCACTTGCCAGTTTCTGCGCGTACTCGGTACGGGCATTTTGAGCTGTTTGGTGCATCTGAAGAACGTTGTTACGAATCGTTGTTTCTTGAAGCTTCGCCATGTCGCCAACCAATTTTTGGTTGCCGGCATTCTCCTGCGCCCAGGCACTTTGTGGTCCGAACATTTCCAGCCACACATCCAATTCGCGACGGAACTCTTTCTGATCGATCGTCGCAAACGTGAGAACGACTTGATATTGGTACTCAGCCGATTTCGGACCCGTTGGATCCATCGAGATCATCTGCTTGAAAGTGTAGTTCGCCGATTTGCGGTTGCCCGAATCCGCGTAGATGTAAGCGAGGCGCTCTAACATTTGAGTCGCCAACTTATCGTTGCCGCTGAGACGTTGGAACTCACTCATCGCCGTGCGAGGATCACCTGCTTCTGCGTAGAATGGAACATAGTCACGCAATGCTTCTGCAACGAGGCGAACCTTGTTGACCGCTCGACCACCGCGAATGCTGTCACTGCCTTCAGACGCCCGGCTCAAGCGCACGACACGCTCGAGGGCCTGAAGAGCCGCTTGAGTACGACCGAGACGGTAGTAACACCAAGATGACTTATAAAGAGCAAAAGCATTCAGACGAGCACGCTTAACTGCAACGACTCGGTTGTAGCTTTCAAGCGCTTTCGCCCATTGCTCGTTCTCAAAGTAGTATTCACCGAGAGCGAAAAGAGACTCTGTGACGTAGGCTGAATTCGGGAAGCGCTTTACCAAATCAAGGTAGTGCTGCTCACCAAGCTTTGGATTGTCGAGCTCGAATTGGTTGTAACCCAAGAAGAACAAAGCCTGATCGACTTTCGAATCTTTCGGGAAATCCTTTACGAACCATTCATAGAGTTGAACTGCTTTAGCGTTGTACTCTCGCGACAAACGCAGATCGACCGTCGGCTTCACTCGCGTTTTTTTTGCGAGGTAGTCTTTCATTTTATGTTCATACTCAGCCTGAACTCGGAATTCAACGAGGCGGGCTTTTTCAACATATCGTTCGCCCAATCGAAGCCAGATCTCACCACGGTTCGGACTGCGTTTGTTTTGCTGAGAAAGACGATAGAGCGCCTTGATCTCTTGATCGACCAACCCCTCGTATTCAGCTTCTTTCGAGCTTCCTTCATAAAACTGATCCGAACGCGGCGGCTTGACGGCGCCAAGCTGACGCTGAGTCACCGGAGATCGCAGAGCAGCGCTTGACGGAAGAGCCGACTTCTCGCGCTGCATGTCCAACGCTGAACGGCTTTTTCCTGCAGCAACCGGCTTGGCTTTCGCCTTCGCTTGCGACTTTGCAGCTTTCTTCGCCGGCTTTTTCGGCGCGGCGGCAGCGGGTTCGCCGATAGAGGCGAACGCTGCAGCGGAAATCATGGATGCGACAACCAGTCGCGTGATTCGAGACTTACTCACAAGCTTTGACACCAACATAGTGATAGTTTCCGATTTCATCGAGCCAGTACTCACCCTTGAATGGCCAGTACTCGAACCCGTTCTGAATGTAGAATTCCCGATTCGTATTTTCATCGATCTGATTACTCGGCAAACCTTTGCCTTGGATCTCTTTACGCAAAGACTCTTTCTTACCCGAGATCATTTCGAATCTCAGGAAGCCGTTTTGTTCGAACAGATCGCGCAACTCGTTCTGAATCAGAATCAAGTGACGTCGGATCTGCTTGCCAGCAAGGATGCGAGTCGACTCCATCCGCTTCTCGATAATCTTCTTCGCGTAGAGACCAACGCTTGAAGACTTCCATGACGTCGGCATCGATTCGAGATGCTTACGTTCTTTTTCGAGATTCGCGAGATACTCGAATGTTCGAGCGACGTCGCCTTCCTTCAAAACTTTGCGAGCTACGACGAATGGAATCTGGAAGCCCTTCCGGCTTGATTTCTTGCGCCGAACTTCTTCGAACTGACCAGCCACCTTCTCGATCTCTTTGTAATAGATGAGAGGTTCATTGATTCCGCTCAACATATTGTTGATGTCGCGCTGAACCGGCTTATAAATGCGCTCGAAGAGATTAAGGACCTTCTCCATTTCGTCATATCTACAGATATAAAGATAAACGATTGCGCGCAGGAGCAAAGACTCCGGTTGGTAAACGTCTTCATAGTAAGGAGAATGCAGAGAGTGGAAGTTGCTGAGCGCAGAACGGAAGCGACCGTCCCGGAGCATAGCCCAGCTAGACTCGAAAAGAGCATCGTGCCATTGCTCAGTATCACGAGGGATCTCGCGATAGGCTTCGATCGCGTTCGAGAACTGCTGCCGCTGATAAAGGATACGAGACTTACCCATAAGGGCATTCACGCGTGTCTTATCTGTCACACCAGCTTGTTGCGTACGATCAGCGAGATCTTCGAAAGCGGCCTGCGCTTTTTCAAGCTCGCCCGCTTCAGCGAGTGCTAGACCAAGGTTGTAACGAGCGCGATCAAAGAGATTGCTGCTGGAACGAACACGAGCAAACTGTCTCGCCGCTTCAGCGAACTGCTTTTCTTGCATCTTCAATTCGGCAGTTCGGTAGTAGAGCATGTCGCGACTTGCTGCCGGGAACTCGTCTTCTTTGACCTGCTTGATCGCGTAACGAAGAAGAACATCGCTATCAAGTCTATCCGCCGAGATCGCAAGCTTCTCGAGACTTTGACGAATGTACTTACTTCGCGGATTCGTACGGCTTTCCTGACGAACGACATCGTAGAAGATGAAGGCAGCCGGCTGATAGAGTTTCATCTCCATCATCGTCAAACCCATGATGTATTTGATTTGGGCCGAATCAGCGGCGTACTGCGGAGTTCGACTCATTTGAAAGAGGAGTCTCGAAGCTTCTTGATACTGACCATTCGCCGCAAACTTTCGCGCGCGGGCCAATGTCGTACTGCCTGTTGAACGCCTCGTCGTCGATGTCGATGTCGAAGGACGCGTCGTCGTCGTGGACGTCGACTTTTTCTTTGTTTGCGTGCCCTTACGAACTGTTTTCTGAGTTCGCTTTTGGGTGCGCGTCTTCTGGGCGAACGAGTCTGAACTCAGCGCCAGTGGAAGAATCATTGCTACAACGAGGATGCTACGTTTGAAGCGAATCATCGGTATGTCGCCTCCGGAAAGAAGAAGCTGAGACCAAAAGACAAGAACAAGTTGTTATAGAGGGATTGGCCCGCGCCCTTGGTGCTTCCTTCAGATTGGAACATATTCCAGCTGAAGTCCCATCGGAATGCCATCGCTTGCGAAAGCGCAAAAGCTTGGCCCGTACCGAGATGAAGCGTCGGCTCACTTGAGCCTTGATTCGTTTGTGTCATTCCGAGGCCGAGCGAGAAATAAAGATCAAATGGCGTGATCTTGCGGTTGTTCCAAGTTTGTTTTCCGTAAACCGGCACCCATTTGAAGTCGAGTCCGTAGAAAGCCTTTGGCGAAACGATCGTTGACGTGACGACGCCGCGTTTTTCTCGCAAGTCCGTCGTCACCCCACGCTCTGAGCTTGTTAGCGCGAAACTGACGAACTCAACACCATACTTTTCACGAAAGTAGTACGCCAGTCGAAGGTTCGCACCGAAGTTCAAAAAGAATGGATCGTTTGTAAGAAAACTTCCCGCCGCGAAGGCTTCGAAGCGTTTTGTCTTCGGAAGAAATTTTTTCTGAATGACAGCGACATCGCTGAATTCGGAGAGCTTACCTAGATCCGAAACTTCTTTGATCTCTTCAGGAGCTGCTTTCTGAGCCGAAGTCTGCGGCTGAGTCGTCAAAGGTTTTTGCTCTTCCGTCGCAAACAGATCTTCGATCTGATCAGTCGGATCAGATTGGTCGGTTTCGGCTTGGGCGAAAGCGGCACTTGATCCGACGAGAGTCAGACCGCAAGCCATGCAAATCGGGACTACAATCCGTTTTAGTTTAGCTGTGACGCTCAAAGAATACCTTCCAGAGTTGAACGAGCAATGGTCGTAAATCAGTGAAGTAACACCGTAAGTTTAACAAAACGCTGAGGAATTAGAAGTTAGCGGTGGGAATCTAGACTAACTCACAAATGGTCCGTGAGACCAAAGTCCAACAAACTAACAATGTTTATGATACACAAACTGAATCAGAATTCGGGAAACAGGTAGCTCGCGCCGAATTGAAGAAGCGTTCCGAATTGCCATTTCTCGTCGAAGCGCGATGCCGATTGAACCTCGGTCGCGGACGTCAACTTTTGAGAAACCACGTCAGGACCGCGATAAAAGAGCATTCGCAAATCCACTCGCAACGCAAAGCTCTTGCTGAAGTAAAATTTTTCGCCAAGCCCCGCAGCAAAGACAGGTTTCGATGCGTCACCAATACCCATCATGCCCACACCGAGCAGTCCAAACATATGCATGTTCATGACGTAGTCTTTAGAAAAGGAGAGTTTTCCGTAGTAACCAGTGTATTGATAGCTGGGCAGAATCAGATACTTGGGTTGCGGCGCATACTCGAGACGCATTGGCTCCGAATTCGGAATGTTATTGAGCTGCTCGCCATAGTTCGAAAGACCACCACTATAGAAAAGACCGATCAAGTTGATTCCATGAATTTCAGTCAGATGGTAGCTCGCGCTGATTCCATAACTCATCGGATTGAAAAACGGCTCGGTCATCGAGTAACTACCAAAGAGACCAAGTTCGATACGATTCTCAGTCACAATATTGCGGTTCTTTACACTCGCGGGATCATCGAAGACCGGAAGAACCGACTCGGCAGCCAACTCTTCTTCTGGAAACTGAATAACATCAGTCGCTGCCTCAGCAATTCGTGGGCTCATGCCTAGCGCAGCTAGACCAATTGCGAGGGCGCCGATCCATTTCATCAGTTTCATTGGCGTCATAGCTGCATCTCCCGGATGTTCTTGTGCGTGAGAATCAAATTGCAGATTTCAAAGATTGCACCGTCGCCGCCAGGCTTTGAGGTGACAAATCGGGCTGCTTGTTGTGTTTCTTGGTCAGAAGTAACGAGAGCGACTCCAAAGCCGACTCCGCGAATGAGTTCGATGTCATTGCGATCGCGGCTGACGAAACACGCCTCGTTGGAGTCGACGCCAAACTTCGAAAGCATTTCGGCGAGTGCTCTGGATTTGTCTGCTGAAACCGAAAAGGCGTCGATCCCGACGAACTCAACATGAGTTCGAATCTCAAGCGAACGCGTCGTCGTTAGGACGCCAATTTTATAACCAGCTTTTCTCATTGTCCGAATGGCCATAGTGTCGCGCACGCTGAAAACGTGGCGTGACTGATCATGGGTGAAAACACCGTCGACATCAAACACGACGGCCTTCAATTTCGGAATGCGATTCACTGGCGACTTTTCTGTCATCATTCGGATTGTGACAGAGTTCGAATCAGCACCGCAAGCTAGCGACGCATCTCACTCGACGAAAGGTCCGGTCGACTTTATCGCAATTTCGCTTTCAACAGATCTTGTAGGTGCAAAAGCCCGACGGGACGAGCCGGATGCTCCGAGCGACGAACAACGAAAAGTGTTTGGATCGAGAACTGCTCCATCATGAAGAGAGCTTTTTCGGCAAGCTCCTCAGCATCGACAGTTTTTGGATTCTTCGACATGACGTCTGTTGCTCGCTCGTTCAACGGATTCTGACTCTTGTCCAGACTACGACGCAGGTCCCCGTCAGTGATGACACCCACCAAGGCTCCCGACGAATCCGCGACACCAGCCACACCGCGAACCTCTTTCTTCGTCATCAATGCCAAGACTTCACGCATTCCGGTTTCGGGCGTGACCATTGGAAATCCATCGCCTGTGTGCATGACGTCTGCAACTCGAGTGAGTAGTCTGCGGCCAAGACTGCCTCCCGGATGGAATTCTGCGAAGTCTTCCTCTTTGAACCCTTTTCGTTTCAAGAGACACATTGCCAAGGCATCGCCGAGCGCCAATGTCGCCGTCGAGCTTGCGGTCGGCGCAAGACCCAGCGGACAAGCTTCCGCTTCAACGCCGACATCCAAGAACACAGTGCCCGTACGCGCAAGTGTGCTACCCGCTTTTCCGGTCATCGCGATCAATGGGATTCCTTTGCGCGCTGCGAACTTCAACACATCCTGCAACTCTGGAGTTTCGCCGCCATAGCTGATGGCGATCAACACGTCTTTCGCACTCACAACTCCGAGATCTCCGTGCGAACTCTCTGCTGGATGCATGAAAATCGCAGGCATTCCTGTCGACGACATCGTGGATGCGATCTTACGACCGACATGACCCGACTTCCCCATCCCAGTAATAACGACTTTGCCTTCGCAGGCATGGAGCAAATCCACAGCTTTGATAAACGCATCACCCAGACGCGCGCGAAGCGAATCGATTGCGCGAGCTTCGATTTCTAAAACACGAGATGCTTCTTCGAGATCGCGAACCATTTCAAATTCCTTACATCAACGGAGCACGCTTCATACGGCGCGCAGTTTTCGAAGACTTCGACACTGTCGTCGGAGTCTTCGTTTTCGATGGACGCGCTTTGCGGCTCGCAGCTGAACGAGCTGATTTACGCTTAGTCACAGCCGCTTCGACGAAGCTGCTGAACAACGGATGAGGCTTCAAAGGACGAGACTTGAATTCCGGGTGAAACTGAACGCCGACAAACCATGGGTGATCACTCAGCTCCACGATTTCAACGAGATCGCGATCTTCACAGATACCCGACAACGTCATTCCGCGCTTTTCAAAGAGCGGGCGATACTTGTTATTGAATTCATAACGATGACGATGACGTTCAGTGATCAACGACTCGCCATAAATGGCGCGGACACGCGTCCCCGCTTTCAATGAGCAAGGATACGAGCCCAAACGCATCGTTCCGCCTTTTTCTTTGATCGTCTTCTGCTCTTCCATAACGTCGATGACAAAGTTGCGTGAGCCTTTGCGTTCTTCGAACTCGCGTGATGTCGCATCTTTGATACCGCAAACATTTCGAGCGAACTCGATTGCCGCCAACTGCATACCAAAGCAAATACCGAAGAACGGAATTCTGTTCTCTCGAGCAAATCGAATCGCGACGATCTTTCCTTCCGAACCACGCTGGCCGAAACCGCCTGGAACTAGAATCGCATCGACATCAGAGAGTGCCTTTTCGACATTTCCCGAACTCAAGGTTTCAGAATCGATCCACGCGAGTTCAACTTTTGTATTGTTGGCAATTCCACCGTGCACGATCGCTTCGTTCAACGACTTGTAGCTCTCTTTGAGATCGACGTACTTTCCGACAATACCGATTGAGACGGTCTTTGCCGGGTTCTTCAAAGTGTGAACCATTTTGCGCCAACCAGAAACATCTGGCGTGTGCGAGTCGAGATGCAGACGCTCAACGACTTTCTTATCAAAGCCTTCTGCATGGAGCATCAGTGGAACTTCGTAAATCGTCGAGCAGTCGTATGCACTAATGACATTCTCTGCGCGAACCGAACAGAACAAACCGATCTTTGCTTTGATTTCTTTGCTGATGATGCGCTCTGAACGGCAAATCAAGAAATCCGGCTGCAACCCGATTTCGCGAAGTTCTTTGACCGAGTGCTGAGTCGGCTTCGACTTCAATTCTCCAGCAGCCGCAATGTACGGAACGTAAGTCACGTGAACGAAAATCGAATTTTCGTGACCGACATCGACTCGCATCTGACGAATCGACTCCAAGAATGGAAGACTCTCGATGTCACCGACGGTCCCGCCGATTTCAACGATCACGACTTCCGCGCCCTGAGCGGCTTCGAACATGCGCGCTTTGATTTCATCAGTGATGTGCGGGATGACTTGAACAGTTCCGCCAAGGTAATCGCCGCGACGTTCTTTCGTAATGACGCTTTCGTAAACCTGACCCGTCGTCACAGAGTTTGCACGATGTGCCGTCATCGTCGAAAAGCGTTCGTAGTGACCCAAATCCAAATCGGTTTCCGCACCGTCCTCAGTGACGTAAACCTCACCATGCTGAAGCGGAGACATCGTTCCTGGATCGACGTTGATGTATGGATCGAGCTTCATCAACGTCACTTTGAGTCCGCGCGCCTCGAGAAGAGTCGCGAGACTCGCAGCACTCAAGCCTTTACCAATCGATGAAACGACACCACCTGTGACAAAAATGAACTTCTGCTGAAGAGCTTCATTCGTGCTCTTAGCAGTTCCCCGACGGTGAGCTGTTTTGGTCTTGATCGAGTTTCCACCCGGTTTTTGACGCTTCGATTTCATCGGGACTTCCCCTCACCGCCCGAGACACGGCGGCCAGAAATGATTTTTTCGATTTTCTCAACATCCTCAGGTGAGTCAACACCGTAGGCTTCGTGTTCGACTCGAACCACTTTGATCCTCGCACCCAAGTACAAAGCACGCAGTTGCTCGAGGCTCTCGGCCTTTTCAAGCTCTGTGGGAGCTTGAGCGCAGAACCGACGCAAGAAATCCCGCCGGTAAGCGTAAATACCAATGTGCTTTAATGCGACTCCTGGCTGCATAGCCAATTCAGTTCGCGAATACGGTATCGCAAAACGACTAAAATAAAGCGCTTCGTCCTTCGCGTTCAAAACGATCTTAGCCGTATTCTTCGATGCCAAGGCCTCCGCATCCAAAGGGCGGCCCAATGTCGCCATTTCCAGCGAAGCATCAGAATCAAACGGCGCAAGCAAGCGATCGAGGAGTGCGCCTTCGATCAAAGGCTCATCGCCTTGAATGTTAACGACGACGTCACCGTCGACTTCACGAACGGCTTCCCACACTCGATCTGTTCCAGTTGGAAGTTCGCTCGGAGTCATGACAGCGCGACATCCATTTGCTTCAGCGAGCTTCTGAATTCGCTCATCATCTGTCGCTACGAGAATCTCGGTTAGCTTTTTACTTGTGCGTGATCCTTCGATCACCCATTGGAGTAATGGCTTTCCGGCAACGAGAGCCAATGGCTTTCCCGGAAAACGAGTCGATCCCCACCGTGCTGGAATCACGCCTATATAAGCCAAACGTCACCCTTCATTCGCTGAACCGAGAAATAAACCCCGAGTACAAAACAAGAAATAAAAAAGACCACTCCGAGAATCGTCATCGTCATGCTCGCCGACTCCGGATGCAGCCACGCTCTAAACGTGAGTGCGACAACGAAAAAGAAAAGCGCACAAAGAGCAATCGTCATCCCGATCATCAGCCCAGATCCTCAATCCAAGATTGGAACACGAAGTCTTCGACCTCTTGATATCCCGTCTTGTTGAGCGAAGACGTCACCAGGACAGCTTCGTTCGACGACTGTTTTTGAATCAAACGCTTGCGATTCAACATGTCGTTACGCGTGAGCTTGTCTGCCTTCGTCGCAATCACTGCTGATGGAAGCTCGCGCGGACTCAGCCAACGTAAGATCGTGTCTTCGTCTTCGGTCCAATCCCGTCGAATATCCATGATCAGCAAGAGCCCGACGAGGTTTTCACGCTCAGCGAGATAGCGTTCGACCATCGCCGTCCAATCCGCTTGCTCAACGCCCGATCGCTTTGCGAATCCGTATCCCGGCATGTCGACCAAACGGTACGTCGGATACGTGTAGAAATTCAGAAGACGCGTTTTTCCCGGAGTCGAACTCACTTGCGCGATACGAGCTTGAGCGAGGCCATTGATGAGAGTCGATTTACCGGCGTTTGAACGACCGACGAGAGCGATTTCTGGAATTCGGTCTTTGGGGCACCCATTCAAGTCCGCCGCACTGGTCAGAAAACTGAGACGTTGGGGACTCCGAGAGGCTTTTGGTCTGTTCACGAAGTTCAGTCTTAGCACGGAGTTATTGTGGTTTCGTACGCTCGACGCGGAGTCCTAGGTTCTATCTGAGTCCGCCAAACCGGATCCCGGATTCGCCCCTCGGACATCCCGAACCGAAATCGCCGCCGTCTCGAACCAATTGGCTTTCACAGCCCTATTTTTCGGCATCGGCGTTGAAAGGAGCTCCGGCCGGAACCTATCGAAAAAAAGGGAGCAAATTATGGAAACCCAGCGAATCAGCGAAAACGAACTCTTGATGACCGAAGCCTATCTCATTCCGGTCAGCCGCCCGGGCGGCGCCACTTTCGAACTCGGCGAATTCTTTACGATCGGCCGAGAGCCTTCAAACCACCTGGTTCTCACAGACAGCTTCGTCTCAACCCGCCATGCCCGAATCGAGCGTCGAGCAGGTCATTTCATTCTCAGAGACCTTCAAAGCCGAAATGGAACTTTCTTGAATGGTTCACGCATAACCGAGGCAATATTGACGGCCAATGATCGCGTCTGTTTTGGTGAAACGGTCTACGTGTTCTCGGAGAGTCTTGCGGATGAGGCGCAGCTGAGTTCGAAAAACGAAGAGTGGAATGAGCAGCTCCGGCGACTTCCTGCCTTTGCTGCCACGGATTTTCCGATCATGATCTCTGGTGCATCCGGTACTGGAAAAGAAGTCTTAGCGCGAGCGATTCATCGTCATTCGACCCGAGGTCGCGGACCTTTCGTCAGTATCAACTGCAGTGCCTTGAGTGAAAGCCTGATTGAAAGCGAACTCTTCGGCCATGTTCGCGGGAGCTTCACCGGGGCGACTCATGACCGCAAAGGCGCATTCGAAACAGCTCGTGGAGGCACCCTGTTTCTCGATGAGATTGGCGATTTGCCGATCTCGCTGCAGCCAAAACTTCTTCGCGCCATCGAGAACAGTGAAATTCGTCCGGTGGGAAGTGATCGTGCGATCGAAACAGATGTACGAATCCTGGCAGCGACTCACAAAAATCTCATCAACGCCATTCGCCTCGGAAAATTTCGCGAAGACTTGTTTTATCGTCTGAACGTCTGCCAAATTCGTCCACCTTCACTCAATGAACGAATGGAGGATTTTGATGACCTTCTTTATACATTCGCAAAGCAACATCGCGTTCGTTTCTCATTCAACGCGATCGAAGCATTGAAACAACAGCCTTGGAACGGCAACGTGCGCGAACTCAAAAACGTCGTCGCACGTGCTTCGGCTTATTACCCGGGAAGACATATTCAGCCAGAGGATCTCGAGAGAATTCTTGAACCTCTGCATGGGGCCGGCCCCGAAGTTCAATTCGTTCACGAGAAGGGAGCTCTTTCTCCTCAAGGATCGATCATCAAAGAGATCGAGCGCGAGATGATCATTCGACGTTTGACAGCGAATCGCGGAAATCAAAGACGAACCGCGCTGGATCTTGGAATGCCGAAAAGTACTCTGCACGATCGTATCAAGGCTTACTCAATCGACATAAAAAAGTTTTCAGATGCCGACATAGAAAATGAGATTACGGTTTCAGAATCAGGGATTTAAAGAAGACGCGTCGGATGCGTCCCTTGGTCATGATCGAATTGAGGTCTTGTCTAAGAAAGACCTTCAGTTTGTTCTTACCCGCAGCCGACGTGAGTTCGTCATATGGCATTCGATTCAGCGTGCGGCCGATCACATCGCGTGCTTCGCCCTCTCGATCCCGCAGTTCGATCGCAGCGTCCTGACTGCTCGTTTCAATGTAAAGTTCCATCATCGTCATCGGATTCGGCGACGGTGAATTTCGTCTTAAATTCGCAACGATTCTTTCGATCATGACGATGTGTTCGGGATGTAAAAACGGGTCGTTGAGATTCTGCCAAGTTTCATCTTCTGCGATCGCGTATTCGGCGTCTGCAATCTGAGAGACCGACGTCATGTAGTCCGTTTGAAATGATGGGAGCAATCTTCTTTCGAAAGTGATGACTCCGACCGCAGCACTCAAGCCCGCAAGAATGGCCACGGCAAAGACGAGAAGCTTGGAAGAGCGCGGAAGATCTGCAAACGCCTTGAATGTACTCTTGATTGCACCAAGAACGACCTGCGCACCTTGCTTGAGTTTTGTAAAGCCTGCGATCGCACCCGTCTTGAGGGCGGGCACGGCGTTCGCTTTCATTGCGACGAATGCTGTCTTCCAGCCGCGTAAAACTCCACCCAGGCGACGCATCGGGCGAATGACGACCGCAAGCCAAATTTTCTTTGGCCCTTTGGCTCCTGCTTCAAGACGTTCTCGCTTGAGAACCGCTTCGAGATCAGAATCGATTCCGACCTCGTGTTCGTTGGGCGTGAGTTCCGCGAGTTCTTTTAGACTATCGGTGAATGTCGGATCTTCGATGGCGAGAAGCCTATCGAGCTCATCAAAGTCCCCTGACGAAGCTGGCGGCGCAGCGGATGCGCCGGCTGGTGGCGGTTTTGCTTCCGCTTTTGGCGGAGGAACGGGAGCGCCCGCAACAGAACTCTTTGCCGGCGGAGGCTCAACGGAAACGAGTTTATCGAGGGCGATAATCTCGTCGGAGGGTTTTGCTTGTCCTTCAGCGTTTTCGTTATCCGCCATAGTCCCAAGATACTGACGTCAGTCGCGTTGATCAAAGTTGAAATCGTACCGATCAGAGACACGGAGGAGTTATGAAACGGACTTCGTCTCTCGCTCGCACAGTAGCCCTGTCTTTACTAGTATGTCTTATCTCGGCAGGCTGTGCTCATTTACGTCGCTCGCATCAGAGCGGATACGAGAATAGTGACTGGAATCAGGACGTCCGTCGAGACGAACGCCCACGCCTGTCGGCCCTTGATCGAGCCGAAAAAAACCTCACCGGACAATACGAGCGCGAACAGTATTATAAAAACCGACCCTATTTGGCGAACGACCGCGAACGCGTAGAGTTTTTGACCATGGATTCTTTCGAAGCGCGTGCAGGATATCTGGATCAGCGTGGCATCGACGGCAATGCAACTCCACACCCCGACCCAATTCAGGCATTGATCGACGTCAACGACATCACTCTTGGAATGACGAAACAAGCCGTGCGGGATTCTTGGGGAGAGCCAGAACTCGTCGAAGTCGCAGGCAACCCGCTCTACGGGAATGAACGCTGGCTCTATAACGAAGAAGTTTCGTCAGAAGAAGGCTTCCGCGCGCAAAAACGCATGGTCTATTTCGAATCAGGTCGCGTCGTCGGCTGGAACTCCAACTAAGAGTGCGCCTCATCCCAATTCGGACCGACGCCAGTATTCACCTTCAGTGGAACCTTGAGTTGCGCGACGCTTTCCATTTCGGAGGCGATCTCGCCGCATTCCTTTGATCCTCTGCCTTTGTCGACTTCGAAGATCAATTCGTC
This sequence comes from Bdellovibrionales bacterium, assembly GCA_035539835.1. GTDB lineage: Bacteria > Bdellovibrionota > Bdellovibrionia > Bdellovibrionales > JAMPXM01 > DATLHP01. The sequence continues at coordinate 9,585 of DATLHP010000027.1, read as the reverse complement.
GTGCACTTGCAAAAGCATTTCGTGGCCGTGCTTTTTGCCGACCGCGATCATTGCCAATTTTACGAGATCACTCGCCGTTCCTTGGATCGGAGCATTGATCGCAGCACGCTCGCCGAATTTCTTGATCATCGGACTCTTACTGAAGAGTTCATCGAGATAACGGCGGCGGCCCAAGACTGTTTCGACGTAGCCTTTCTTCTTTGCTTCTTCGACAACATCGGTCATGTACGACTTAACGCCAGAGAATTTTGCGAAATAGCGATTGATGATCTCGGTCGCTTCTCCGCGTGGAATTCGAAGCGACTCGGCGAGGCCGAACGCGCCTTGGCCGTAAGCGAGGCCGAAATTGATGGCTTTTGCTTTTCTTCGCATATCCGGAGTGACGTCAGCGAGCTTCACGCCGAAAACCTCGCTCGCCGTCGCCGTGTGAATATCGACATCGTTGGCAAACGCACGCTGTAAGCCTTCGTCATTGGCAACGTGAGCGAGAATTCGCAATTCGATCTGACTGTAGTCAGCCGAAACGAATTCTTTGCCGGGCGCCGCAACGAAAGCTTTTCGAATTTCATTTCCGCGTTCGGTGCGAATTGGAATGTTTTGCAGATTCGGATTCATCGACGACAAGCGGCCTGTCGCCGTCCATGCTTGATTGAACGTCGTATGTACTCGGCTCGTCTCTTTGTCGGCAAGCTGCGGAAGCGCTTCGACATACGTCGACCGAAGTTTCGTGAGCTCTCGCCACTGAAGAACTTTCGCCGTGACTGGGTAGTCTTTCGCGAGCTTCTCGAGCACGTCGTTATCGGTCGAATAACCCGTCTTCGTTTTCTTGCCCGGAGGCATCTTCATTTTCTCGAAGAGGACCTGGGCGAGCTGCTTCGGGCTTCCGATATTGAAAACACCGCCGGTCTCGGCGTGAATTTCTTTTTCTAAAGCGGCCATGTCACGCGCCAATCCTTCGGATTGTTTCGCCAGCATGGCTTTATCGATCATGATTCCTTTTCGTTCCATTGCTGCCAAAAGCGGAACCAAAGGCTGCTCGATTTCAAAGAGAACTTTTTCGCCGCCGATACTTTGCAATTTCTTACGAAGCTGACTTTCGAGTCGAAGATGCGCCGTCAAAAGCTGTGTAGCGCTCGGCAGCTCGACCAGCGATTCGCCATTGTACAAAGTGAACAATGGATGCGGCGTTTCGATCTTATCGGCGCGAATCACGTAGGCTGCCAACATCTGATCCCACGCCACTTGAGGCGAATCGATCAGATGATTCTTCGAGAACGCCTTGATATCGAAACCTTTGTAGATAAGATGCTTTTCATTCAATAAAGCGTTGAGCTCAGGTCCATGACTTGCGACTTCGGCGATCGTCCATCCATCTCCAGAACTCTGTGCAAGATAAGCCCCACGTTCAGTCTGCAAAGCCCAAGTTTCCGTCTCAGGCTTCAGCCATTTTGCGAGAGCAGCGAGGTCCATCCGATCTTCACGAATTGTCCCCGTGTTGAATGTCATACGCTCGGGCGCTGGTTGCGCTGGCGCCGGTCGAACGAACCGCGACATTCCGCCGTTGGGCGAATGATCGGGCCCCAGAGAATCAACGACCGTCTTCGCGACAGCCGATGCTTCAGCGGCCACCGTCGACTGCTCGGAAACGGGGGCCGCGGCCGGAGTTTCTCCAAGCAGCGTTTTCGCAAAGCCCTTGAAATCGAGTTCTGTCAAAAGCGCCGCGAGATCATCCCGAAGAACTTGCTTCAAGCGCAAATCTTCGGGCTGAACACCAAGAGGCATATCGCAAACGATCGTTACGAGGCGCTTCGAAAGAACGGCTTCGTCTCTTCCCTCTTCGAGTTTCTTTTTGGTCGATGCACTTTTGATCTTGTCGAGATTTTCGTAGATTCCCTCGAGTGTGTCGTACTCCGAAAGCAGCGCTTGAGCGCCCTTGGGACCGATGCCCTTGATTCCCGGAATATTGTCGCTTGAATCACCGACGATCGAGAGGAAGTCGATCATCTGTCGCGGGGGCACTCCCCACTTTTCGAGAACGCCCGCATCGTCATAGCGAACGTCTTTCATCGTGTCGTACATCGTGAGATGTGGCTTCACGAGTTGCGCGAAATCTTTGTCACCGCTGACGATGACGACTTCGAGACCGTGATCGCGACCGATTTTAGATAGCGTTCCAATGATGTCATCGGCTTCGAAACCAGCGGCGTCGAGACATGGGATGCCGAGCGCCTCACCCATCTTGCGGAAATACGGCATTTGCGGACGTAGCTCTTCAGGCATTTCTTTGCGATGAGCTTTGTAACGAGGATCGATTTCTTTTCTGAATGTGTCTTCAGATCGATCAAAACAAAACGCCATGTAGTCGGGGCGAACTTCACGCATCAGCTTTACCGTCATCGACAGGAAACCATAGAGTGCGTTGGTCGGAAGACCTTGCGGATTGGTCAACGGACGGATGGCGTAAAAGGCGCGGAAAATCATCCCGCTGACATCGACGAGATACAGCTTTTTCATGCGCAGGAATCTATCTTACAGAAGCGCCTCTGGCGATTCTTACTTGGATTTTTCGATGTCCACTTCGAAATCATGGATTTGAGAAAGGCCGCGGTCTTTCATAATGACTTCGGCAATAGGACCGCGCTGGGTGCGATCAGCCAACGACTCAGCTTGTTGAAGAATACGAACAAGCATTCCGTTGAGTTCAGTCGACAAACTGCCTTTGCCGGCTTCGAACTGAGAAAATACAGAGAAATCGACATGGAGGTGACGCGCCATTTCGGCTTGGCTGTAACCAAGACGATAACGAAGTTGACGAACCTCTTCTGGCGTAAAGTTCACGGTTTTCTCCTCAATGAACGAACCTTAGTTTTAAGGCCGTTGTTTAGAAAATGCCAAGAACAAACAGTGTTGCTTAGAGGACACCTTTTTAGGCGACTGCGGTTACTCAATAGGGCCGCTCAAAGAAACGGCACTGACTATCAATTCAACAAAGATGAAGAGTTTTCAGCCACTTCAGGGCCTTGTTCGTCAGCGAAAACAAACACTAAATCGCCTTCTTTTACCAAGTCGAATTGATCTCGCGCTGCGCGCTCAATGAATTGCGGACTCTCGGCTTCGTCGATCCGAAACTTAAGGTGATGAGAGCGGATTTTCGCTTCTCCAATGCGCTGAGTGATCGCTGTGCTTTCGCGATGCAAACTCCACAAGCGAAGCGCGGTGCCATCAAGAACGACACTCACCGCAGCCACGGCGAGCGCGATCATCAGTACTTTTTGCGGTTGATTGATCAGATTCTGGAACGAGGACCAAAGCGAGCGAAACATATGTTTCATTGTCGCCTGATTCGGTGCGTTCAGCTACTCGACTTGAGTCGAGTAGCTATCGAATTACGAAAGACCAAGGCCCTCACGACCCCAATAGATTGCGGCATCGCCAAGATCTTCTTCGATGCGAAGAAGCTGGTTGTACTTCGCCGTGCGCTCACCTCGGCAAAGGCTTCCGGTTTTGATTTGCTGGCAACCAAGCGCGACCGCGAGATCCGCGATCGTGTTGTCTTCGGTCTCACCGCTTCTGTGGGACATCACTGTGCGCATGCGTGCGCGCTGAGCGAGTGAAACTGCTTCCGCGGTTTCAGTGAGAGTTCCGATCTGATTTACTTTCACGAGAAGTGCGTTCGCGGCACCTTCTTTGATTCCCCGTGCAACGCGCTTTGGATTCGTCACGAAGAGGTCGTCACCGACAAGCTGCAAGCGATTGCCTTGCTCGCGAGTGAAATCGATCCAACCGTTCCAATCGTCTTCCGAGAATCCGTCTTCGATCGAGATGAGTGGAAACTTCTGCGCCCATGAAGCATAGATTTTTCCGAGATCGCTTGGTGTGATTTGCGAACCTTCCCAAGTGTACTTACCGTCCTTGAAAAGTTCTGTCGCTGCAACGTCGAGAGCCAAGTAAACGTCTTGACCAGCTTTGTAGCCAGCTGCGCTGATTGCTTCCATGATCAGTTCGAGAGCTTCTTGGTTGTTCTTCAACTTTGGCGCGAAGCCGCCCTCGTCACCGACACCCGTCGACAAACCTTTTTTGTTCAGAATCTTTTTGAGCGTGTGGAAGATTTCGCTCCCTGCGCGCAATGATTCGCTGAATTTTCCACCGACGACTGGCACGAGCATGAACTCTTGAATATCGAGTCCGTTATCCGCGTGTGCGCCGCCGTTCAAAACGTTCATCAGTGGAACCGGCAAGCGACATGCGGCGCTGCCGCCGATGTAGCGATAGAGCTGAAGACCTGTCGATTGCGCCGCCGCCTTCGCAACTGCCATCGAGACGCCGAGAATCGCGTTTGCACCGAGTTTTCCCTTATTCTCAGTTCCATCGATTTCACGAAGAACTTTGTCGAGTTGCACTTGCTCGGTGGCGTTCATGCCGAGAATCTCTGGTGCAATCGCTTCGTTGACGTTTTCAACAGCTTTGCGAACACCTTTTCCGAGATAGCGACTGCCGCCGTCGCGAAGCTCAACGGCTTCATGTGCACCTGTCGAGGCCCCACTTGGAACCGCAGCGCGACCCATTGCCCCATTGGCCAAGAGAACATCGACTTCAACAGTAGGATTTCCTCGGCTATCGAGAATTTCGCGGGCATGACATGCGCTGATTTCAGACATGGAAATGGCTCCTTTAGATTGGATCAACAGAATTTAGAAATGACTGAACCGGGTCAATCAGAGAAGCACTGAGTTAGTGCGAGAGACGCTCTTTACGGACGATTGGGAACAGTGATGCTTGGCGAGGGACCTCGTGCGGAGCTTCCTCTTCTTTGCGGAGATCGTCTTTTGCTGTCTGCAAATCGTCGATTGCTTTCTTGATCACAGCCGGAGCCGTCTCACAAACGAAGCTCCAATCGACTCTACGCATGGCCTCTTTCACCTGAGGCGTTTGACGTCCTTGAGCAATCAGCAACGTCACGAGCTGCTGACCTCGGGCAAAGTAGTCACCAAGACGATAGAGCTCATAGAGAGCCGAATCCATCGAACTCATCGCATCCGCCGCATGACCACTGCGCAAAGGAGCCACCGATGGACCCGCACCCGACTTGAGCACATTGAGCTCCGCCTCTTTGTCGAGAAGGCGCTTCTTCGTTTGCTCGAGTTCAGTTTGCGCGAGCTCAAGATCGCGCAAGACGTTTTGCACGAGCTCTGGATGCAGCGAAAGCTCTGAAGCATCTTTTTCGCTCAAGAGATTTTCTTGGAGGTTCGTCCACTCGATCGTAACCCGACTGTTTTCCCAACGAACAGATGCGAGGGGTTTTCCGATATAAGTCGGAAGCGCTTCGAAGGCCGCTCGCAAATACGCTGTCACAAGTGGGAACTGAATTTCAGAAACTGGCAAAACAAAACTGATTGAGTCTGCCGTGCGCTTCAAGTCGCCGACGGGCGGTGCCGGACTAATGAAGTAAGAAAGAAAACGCTCTGGTTGTGCAAAAAGATCTTTCGGTTCTTGAACCATACGAAGAACGCTGTCGAGCGCGCCCCAAGCTCGAAGCTCACGCGCTTCGTGGCCCGTTGAAAGTAGAAGGTCTTCTTCGCGACGAAGTTTGAAGTCGGCATCGATCGATGCAAGAAGCTGCTCCATCTTGCTGGCTTCAAGCCAACTCGACGGATCTCTTAAGAATTCTGTTGGCCAATCGCACGCCTCAAAGATTTCGGCCTGGAGATCTTCTCCACGCCGATCGAGGTAGTTCATGACCGAATGAGTAATTTTGCAGCTAAAAAGCACGGCACTGTCTATCGGGAAAGCCCCTACGATACAAGGAACCACAGGGCGGTGCTCATTTAATGGGCTGCCCAACAATCACTTAAACGGGTTTAACCTCAGATACCCTTGCGTTGCCCGGTTTATAGGCAATCGCCTAGTGAATTCGCTTCATTTCGCTCGTTAGTGACGCGCTATTGCTACCAAAAGGAGCGGCGTACCTTTTGGCGGGATTAGCCGGTGGCGTGTTTTTTTGAGAAGAACTTTGAGCGTGGGAATGGGATTTTGTTGTCTTCGATTTCGTTGATGAACGAAGGAAGTTCGCCCGTTGGCTGCAATTGGCCGACGAGCTTTCCGTCGGAGCCGCGAACGAGGTTGCCCATTTGATAAATTGGAACGACGAGGTAGTTGAAATCTTTGTCTAAGCCGCGGACTTCTGCGATCGACATAACTCGGCGAGAGCCGTCTGACAAACGAGAGATTTGAACGACGAGTTCAACTGCACCTGCGATCGAATACTGAAGTGCTTTTTCTGAGATCTTTGCATCGGATCCCATCGCAAGAGCTTCGAGACGGACAAGAGCGTCGTTTGGTGAGTTCGCGTGGATTGTTCCCATCGAACCTTTATGACCGGTATTCATCGCTTGGATGAGTTCCATACCTTCTGAGCCACGCACTTCACCGACGATGATACGATCTGGGCGAAGACGAAGAGCGCTCTTCAAGAGATCGCGCATTGAAACTTCATTCTTGCCTGATTCGTCCGGCATACGCGTTTCGAAACGAACGACGTGTTCGTACTCGATCGCGAGCTCGGCCGCATCTTCGATAACGATGATGCGATAGCCTTTTGGAATACGACTGCACAGAAGACTGAGCAATGTCGTTTTACCTGAGCCAGTGCCACCGCTAACGAGAATGTTTTTTCCGAGAAACTGGCAAATTTCGAGGAAGCTCGAAGCATCCGGCGTGATCGCGCCGAGCTTGATGTAGTCCTTCATCGTGATTTTTGCTTGAGTGAATTTACGGATAGCGACCGTTGTGCCCTTGAGCGAGCACGGTGGAATGACAGCGTGAATACGCGACCCGTCAGCGAGACGTGCGTCGAGACGCGGCTCTTCGGTGTTGATGCGACGACCGATCGATCCCGCGATGGCGTTCACTGCCGCGCGAAGATCGTCTTCGCTTGCGAACTTCACACCTTCGGCGCGCTCGAGTTTACCTTTTCGCTCAAAGAAAATTTCTTCGGGACCATTGATCAAGATCTCAGTGACCGTCGGATCTTCCCATAAATGACCAACGGGCGAGAGATAACTCTCGACCGCAGCTTGATGGGCTTGTGATATCCGTGGACCACTCTGACTCATTGTCCCCTCATTGCCCGTCTGATGCCGGATTGCGAATCGTGATTTGGGGATTGAAAACGACAAGACGTCCCTCAGCCGCTGTTTCTGGCGATTGGAATGAGAATACTCCGTCTTTTTTCGGTTCAAGCATGAACGTCTTCACTTTTCCATAAGCTGTCGCGTGGTATTCGCTGAAGCCTTCAAGAACGAAGCTCACATTCTTTTCTTTTTCGTTCACGTTGACGACTGAAATTTTATATTTGCCGTCTTTGCGAACATTCACTGTGGCAGGAACGAATCCCTTTTCAGTGTTCAAGATGACGATTTCTTGAATAGGTTGACCCGCATCGAAAAGCGCACCGATCAAGCCTTTATCTTCTGACTTCTTTTCTTGAATCACTTCTTGCTGAACGCTTTTCGGCTTTGATTCTTCGTAAGGAACACTCGCCGGGCCACGACTATTTTGAAAGTCGTTGAGATCGGCATCGCGAACCGAGCGATTGCGACGCGAAAAATCGACCGTCCACTCCGCGCTAGCGGCGTTGGCGAAAAGAAGAGCTACGATGAAAGGAACGAGTTTTACGTTTTTCATTCCATCTCCTTAGTGCAAATCGTTCAGGTCTTCGACTCTTGCCTCGTAAGCCGCGTATTCACGCGCAACTTCAAGGGCAAGAATCTCGAGCGTTGGTTGACCAAGTTCAGACAGATGCTGGCTCAACTTTTCCGGGTCATGAGCAAACTGATTGACGATGCGAACTGCGAGATCGAGACGAGGACTTCCCTCTTCGATTTCTTCGAGTCGCGAGCGCCAATCCATTTTCAAAACGGGTTCAATCACTCCCAAATCGTAGAGTGCATCGAAGACTGCCTGAAGATCGCCTTGAAGATGGTGCATAAGTCCTCCTGACTAGTGCCATTTCTCACGTCAGTCTCATCGGTAGACACTTTTGCCGTCTGAAGGCGAGTGACTCGAAAAGAAACAAATCTAGACCAAGGCCTACGATCCGCGCAGCTCCGACCGCCCGTCTCGAATTGAAACAAGTCTTTCGTTTTTCCGGAACACTCACTGATATTTTTCGAACGCTGAATTTTTGCCTCTAGAGTGAACTCACACGATCAAGAGACAGCGACCAAGATCCGGGAGGACAACCGTGAAGAAAACGCCGGCCATATCCACATCGGCCTTCCTCGGCATCTTGATCGCCACGTCCCTAGCGAACGCCGAAGTCGTCCCGGAGTCTGTCGAGGCACAGACGGATGGTTCAGACCAAGTCGCCGTCGTCGATGTCGAAAACCTGCGATCCGAACGCGCCGTCAACGAACATGGCGATCAGCTGATCGTGACCCACGCCCGTCTCAAGGTTCGCGAAATGCTCAAAGGGCGCTTCAAGCAACAACAGCCCGAGATGACCATCGAGGGTGGCACCGTCGACGGCGTCACACTACAAGTTTCTGACCAACCGAAGCTCGCGCGTGGTGAACAGCTTGTCGTTTTCTTGAAGGAGCGAGGCGCAAAACATACACCGTATCGCCGAGGTCAGGGCGTTATGCGAGTGAAGAAAGATCGAGTCGAAGAATCGAATTCCGCATTGAGTGAAATTCGTGATCGCGTTCGTCGTCGCCACAACCGTTGATTCTGATTGATTGAAAGAGGGCCTTCATGTCACCAAAGTCCTTTCGTCTTGCCATCGTTGGCGTGGTTCTCGGCGCACTCTCGAGTGCGGCAGCGTATTCGCTTGCCAACGCAAAGTGGAACGCAACGACCGTCAACTTCTACGTCAACCCAGACAACGCAGACGGATTGGCTACGAGCTCTGTCGTCGACTCTTTGATTGCGGGTGCCGACGCATGGAGCGCGCAATCGAAAGCGAACATCAAGCTTCAGTACGCCGGGATCACTAACGCTACGGCTATTGCCAATAATTCCAAGAATGAAATCTTTTTTCGAAACACAGTCGCTGATTCAGGAGCCAGCACGATCGCGACGACTTATTGGTGGTCTCGCAACGGACAGATCATCGATTCGGATATGATTTTCTGGGACGGATCTTTCCGTTTCCATTCAGGAAGCTCGGGTTGCAGTAGTGGCTTCTACATTGAAGACATTGCGGTTCACGAGTTTGGTCACATGCTCGGCCTTGGCCACTCGTCAGTTTCTGGCGCAACAATGTACCCAAGTGTTTCTAAGTGTAATACGAGCCCTCGCTCGTTGGCGTCAGATGACATCGCTGGCATCGAAGCCGCCTACGGAACCGGCGGATCTCAGCCAACCCCAACTCCGGTTCCGACGCCAGTTCCGACTCCGGTTCCGACTCCAACTCCGCTGCCGACTCCGACCCCTGCTCCAACACCAGTGCCCTCACTGCCCCAACCAGTTCTGCAGTCTCCGAGCAATGGAGCCACCGGGATGTCGAGAGGCACTGATTTGAACTGGACCACGATTTCAGGCGCAACGTACGACGTCTATTTTGGAACAAGTTCAACGCCACCACTG